>JARGOW010000229.1 GCA_029212955.1 Planctomycetota bacterium
GCGGGAGCTCGAGGACCTGTTCCACTCCATGGGGTACACGATCCTGGATGGACCCGAGGTCGAAACCGATCACAACAACTTCGAAGCCCTGAACATTCCCGCCGACCATCCGGCTCGGGACAGTCAAGACACCTTCTACTGCAATGAGGAAGGGAGCTTGGTTCTACGCACCCACACCTCGCCCGTGCAGGTGCGCGCCATGCGCCACTTGAAGCCGCCCTTCCGCGCGGTGGCGCCCGGCAAGGTCTTCCGCCAGGAGAGCACCGACGCCAGCCACGAGCACACTTTCCACCAGATGGAAGGCCTGGTGGTGGGCAAGGACATTTCCGTGGGCCACTTGATCGGCGCCATGAAAACCCTGTTGGCTGGCATCTTCGGCAAGGAGATCGAAGTGCGCCTGCGCCCCGGGTACTTCCCCTTCGTGGAGCCCGGTTTCGAACTCGACGCGCGCTGTCCTTTTTGCACCGAAGGTTGCAGCGTTTGCAAACGCACCACTTGGATTGAACTATTGCCCTGCGGTCTGGTTCACCCGAGCGTCTTGAAGGCCGGTGGTATCGACCCGGAAGAATGGAGTGGTTTCGCCTTTGGCTTGGGGCTTTCCCGTTTGGTCATGCTGCGCTTTGGCATCGACGATGTGCGTCACCTGCTCAGTGGCGACCTGCGGTTCCTGGAGCAATTCTAGTCCCCGGTTTTTCGATCTCAGCACAACTCACACCATGAACATTTCCTACCGCTGGCTTAGCCGACACGTGGACCTTGAGGGCATCAGCCCCGAAGAACTGGCCGACAACCTGACCCTTTCCACCGCGGAGGTGGAGGGCGTGGAGCCCTTTGCTCCGCACATGAATGACGTGGTCGTTGGCCATGTGCTGGAGCGCGTGCCGCACCCCGATGCGGACAAGCTTGGTGTTTGCCAGGTGGACGTGGGGGGTGATGAAATCCTCAATATCGTTTGCGGAGCACCCAACGTGGCCGCCGGTCAAAACGTGGCCGTGGCCAAGGTGGGGACCCGCTTGCCCGGGGATTTCAAGATCAAGAAGTCCAAGATCCGCGGCGTGCCGTCCTTTGGCATGATCTGTTCCGAGTCCGAGTTGGAGCTTGGCGATAGCCACGATGGAATTTGGGTTTTGCCCCAGGACTGCAAGCCCGGAACGCCCGTGGCTGAAGCCGTGGGCATGCAGGACTGGATCATCGAGATCGACAACAAGTCCCTGACCCATCGGCCGGACCTTTGGGGCCATCGTGGACTGGCTGGCGAAGTCGCCGCCATCTTCGAGCGCGAGTTGAAGCCCCTGGACCTGTCATTGCCCGAATTGGGCGACGGCAAAGCATTCCCCGTGCGCGTGGACGACGCCGCCTGCAGTCGCTACCTGGGATTGGCCATCGACGGTGTGAAGCAAGAGGAGTCCCCCGAATGGTTGCGCTTCCTTCTGCTCGCCGTGGGTCAGCGGCCCCTGGACTTGCTCGTGGACCTGTCCAACTTCGTCATGCTCGACCTGGGTCAGCCGAATCACACCTTTGACCGTAACGGCCTGAGCGCCGAGGGCATCATCGTGCGCAGCGCGAACGAGGGCGAGACCATGACCACCCTGGACGAGGTGGAGCGCAAGCTCACCCCGGCCGACCTGCTGATCACCGATGGCAACCGCCCGGTGGCTTTGGCCGGAATCATGGGTGGCCAAGAGACCAAGGTGGAAGGGGAAACCAGCCAGCTCCTGCTGGAGGTGGCCACCTTCGCGCCCGCCGTCATTCGACGCACCTCATCGAGGTTGGGTCTACGCAGCGATGCCTCCGCACGCTTTGAAAAGAACCTGGATCCGTTGCTGCCCGTGGCGGCCGCGGCCCACTTCGCGCGCCTGTTGCTAGAGTTGCAACCCGGGGTGACCTTCCCGCTGCAACTGTCCGATGCGGGCGATTGGAGCGATCCCTCGTGTACCATCGAAGTGCGCGGCGAGCGCATTCGCAGCCGCTTGGGCGTGGATCTGGACGACGCGGGCATCGCATCGATCCTGGAGCGCTTGTACCTGAACCCGTCGATTCGCGACGGCGTGATCACCGTGCAGGTGCCCGCCTGCCGCGCCACCAAGGACCTGGGCCTGGAGGAGGATATCGTCGAGGAGGTGGGCCGCATCTACCGCTACGGCAACGTGCCGACCCGAGCCCTGGTGGGGGCCATTGAGCCGGTGGCCCACGATCCCCGCCGTGCGTTGGTGCGTCGTCTCCAGGATCGTTTGGCGGGTGGTGCGCGCTTCCACGAATCCATGGGATACTCCTTTGTTCCCGACTCCCTGCTGCAGGGTCTTGGCATCCTGGATGAGCCGCGGGTGAGCGTGATCAACCCCGTGGCCGAAGGTGTTTCCAAGATGCGCCGAAGCCTGACCCCGAGTCTGCTGGATGCGGCGATCAAGAACCGTCAGCGCACGGGTGAGGTGGCACTTTTTGAAGTGGGTAAGGGTTACCTTCCCGAAAGCTCGGACGCCAAAACCGAGCCCCGCGAGGTGCACATGCTCGGCGCCGTTCTGGCCCTGGCCCCGGACGACTCCCGAAACTTCCGCGAGACCGCCTTGGCGCGCCTGCATGCGGTCGCCACGGACTTGCTTACCAGTCAGGGCATCACGCTCGCGACGCCCTGCGCGGCCTCTGTGATCCCCGCCTGGGCCCACCCCAACAAGTGCCTGGCCATCCAGAGTTCGGATACGGAGAACTTCCTCGGTTTCGTCACGGCTCTCGATCCGGGCGTCAGCGTCGATATCGGCTTCGCCGGGGACGTGGCCTCGGAAGTGGCCGTCTTGCACATTTGCATCGACGCACTTCTGGCCGAATCCCTGACAGGATTCGCCTACAAGCCCCTGCCCAAGTTCCCCGAGGTCAAGGTCGACGTGGCTATCTTGGCCCCAGACTCCATGCCCGCAGCCGACCTGGTCGCCCAGATCGAAAAGGCAGGCAAGGGCATCGTGGCCGGAGTGGAAGCCTTCGATCAGTTCCGTGGCGACAGCCTACCCGAGAACTCGCGCTCCTTGGCCTTCCATGTGCGCCTCTACTCGGACTCTCGCACCTTGACCGACAAGGACAGTGCCAAGTTCTTGAAGCGTCTGACCGGGTCCTTATCCGCCGCGGGGGCGGAGCTGCGCGGGGCTTAGGTCCATTCTCCAGCCTCTCGTATTAGGGGGCTGACCAACAAGGCCGCCGGCTTCTTCCGTAATGGTGGGGGCCGGCGATTTTTTGTATCCGAGAGCGGCGGCTGGGGCCCATGGGATCCTGGGATTGTTCGGTGGGGCCCACGGGTCGATTGATTTGGTGCATTGGGCCAACGGTCCACGGGTCAGGCCGTAGGAATAGAACCCCGTCGTCCTTTCCCAAGCGCTCCATGATGTCTCACCGCTCGCTTTGCTTTGCGTCTCTCGCCCTCATCTTTCCGTTGCTGGCCGCGTGTGCCTCGCCTGGGAGTTCCAAGGCGAAGCAAACCGTGTTCGCACCCGGCGCGAGCCTTTCAGAAGACGAATCGGTGGCGGATGCGTTGGGGTCGGCCTTGGCGGAATTCCTTAGGTCGCTCAAGGAGGATGGGGACTTCATGGAGGATCCCGAGCGACAGCGCCATGGGTTCTTTTATGGAAGCTTGCGCCGGATTGCGCCTCAAGCGACACCGGTTGTGTTGAAGTCCTATCCCGTAGGGTCCGGGGCGTACATGGTCACGGTCGCGTTTTATACGGGCACCCCGGATCGCCTGGCCCTGTCCAGGGTGGCGGAGTTTGAAGCTTTGCCTGCAGGGGATAGCTATCGATTCCAATGTGCCTACGGACGCAATACGGCCCGACTTGCACAGCAGACGGTTGGCGATGTGACCTTTCGCTTCGAAGGGGAATTTGACCAGGAGCGGGCGGCAAACTTTGTGGAGACAAAGGGGCGTCTGGAAGCATTGCGGGGTCGGAAGCCGGTGCCGCTCCAATACGATTGCTTCGGAGGCTTGCAGGGGTTGTTGCGAGCCTTTGGTTTGGTGCACGATGCATCCAAGTGCAACTTTCTCGAACGCGACCTGGGCTTTCTTTGGAATGGCGGCCAGCGATACTCCACGGGAACCGGCGACGAAAGTTACCTCTTCGGATACGTGCGCGGCATGCTCGCTGAAACGGCCAGTGACCCTGGTGCGATCTACAGCCCCTACCTCAACGGGGTCGCAGCCTACTATGGGGGATACGGTTTGAGTGGTGACACCATGGAAGATTTGGCCAGCCAGTTTCGGGGTGAATGGAAGCGCAGGCCCGATATCGATTTCCTGGAGGAGTTCAAGAAGGGGCGCAAGTCCAGCGTGCACCGGCACTTCTCCCACTACGTCATGTGCGCGTTCTTGTTCCAAGCCATAGTGGAGCGCCACGGGGAAGCTGTGGGGCTGCAGCCCTTGCAGGCCGGTGCAGATGGAGAACGATTCTTCACCCAGCTCGAATCGCTCCTCGGTGTGACCGAAGCGGACTTTCACGACACCATCCTGGGCTTGATCAAGGTGTAGCGTGCGGCCCCACCGGCGGGTTCTTCTGGGCTCGTACTGGAATGGTTGCCGGTGTGGCTGCGTTCGCATGCCATCCAACAATTCGATTGTCCGCCTTTGCGTTCCAATGCTGGAGCCGGTGATATGATCCCCACGCAATGGAGGCATGCGGCTGGGCTTTTCACCGCTTTGCGTGCCCCCGCCACTGTGGTAGGGACGCTCAGCCGGTGGAGGAGATACGGTGCTGGCGCGCGATCTGCAATACGGTATCGGCGGGGATTCCAGCGGGGCCGGCGAACTGGGGCCAGCTCAGCACGGCCTCGCGCACCTCGTCCAGGATGGCGAGGGCGCGACCGCGTTTGAGAGGGATGCGGTCGCCGAAGTTCTTGAAATCCTCGCGGGTGAAAAGGTCGCGCTTGCCCTGCAGGCTCATTTGATGTTGGTTGGTCCACGCGCCGGAGGGGTTGTAGGCGTAAACCACATCGAATGCGGGGGATAGGGACCAGCTTCCTGCCTTGTCCATGAGGAAGGCGATGTTCTTGGTGTGGTCGTCCTGGTTGCGCGCGACGATGTTGAAAACGGTGCGGCGGAATTGCTGCTCGAGTTGCGCGTGGGGCAGGCCGAGTCGGCGCATGACCTGGATGGCGCCCTCGTACGAATGGGCACCGGCCAGGTTGAAGTCTTGGTGGTCCAGTGCGCAGAGCGATTGTTGGTGCAGTTTGGACCCGGACTCCGTGCGATCGAATCGGCGCGTGAGGAAATGGGCGCGGCCGTTCTCTTCGAGCAGGCGGCATTCGGACATCTCAATGCCCGCGGCCTTGGCCATGTTGCTGTAGGCGTACTCGATGCGGCCGTAGCCCTTGGGGTCGGCGAGTTCTTTGTCCCGATTGTTCGAGATGCCATCGAACTTGATCAGCCAATGGGAGAAGCCAGGCGGCAGGTCCAATTGACCCGAGCGCAACTCGCCGGTGGCCTCATTCCAAGCGACGACAGCCTTGGCGCGGGCACCGCCGGCCGAGGTGCCCACGCGCAGGATGTCCGCCATGGCCCGGGCCTCTTCGCCTTCGCGCAGTTGTGCGGCGAATCGGTCGCGGTCGGAAAGCACCATTCCAGCCAGGTTGACCAGGGCGGGCAAGTCCAGCGGATCGGTGTTGGCGTCGAAGGGGCTTTGCGCGGGTTCAAACTCCAGTGCGCCCATGGCGCGGCGTCCGGTATAGCACAGGCGTTCCACCGGATCGAAACTGGCGGCACTGCGTCCTTGTCCCGCAAGCCAGCCGTTGATGAGTGCGTTGCCAAATTTGTCGGGCAGCACGTCGGCCAGCATGCCGGGCAAGCCGTGGAAAGTCGTGCGATCCAGGCCAGGGAAGGAATAGACGCGCGGTGAGAGCGGCATGTGCAGGGGCGAGACCTGGATCTGACTGTGCACGAATGCCGGGTCGAATTCAAAGAACCCGAGCTCCGATGGCGCGTCCCAGGTCACGGCTCCGATGGGGCTGTTCCAGAGCTTCACCAGGGCGGTGGTCATTGATCCTCACCCCATTGCCAGGGGCTGCTCGGAGCTTCGACGGGCTTGGTGGAGGCCCTCTGACGCAGGGATCGATCGCTTCGCCACATTTCAAGGGGGGAGACGGAAGTCGCAGGGACCAATGCGTCCAGGTTGCGCACCAAATCCAGGGCCCGAAGGATGCGAACCAGATTCGTCAGCTGGGTCGACTCACCCTGCTCGAGTCGTTGCACGGTCGCCCGGGAAACCCCGGCCACTTCGGCCAGGTGTGTCTGGGTCCAATTGTTTCGCAGCCTTTCTGCTGCCAGTCTCTGGCCCAGGGTCTCGAGCACTTCCCGGTCGTTCTCGTATGCTTTCGCTCCTTCCTTTAAGCCTCTAATTTGACGCATAGCTTTATTATTGGCTATTTAGGCATCAAATATGATGCTTTAAATGATGCAATTTGAAAGATGCCTCG
>JARGOW010000230.1:0-4558 GCA_029212955.1 Planctomycetota bacterium
TGGGCGCAAGGCCGTGGATATTCACCAAAAGGAATAGTGCAAGGCATACGTTTTTCATGATTCGATTTTCGGAAATCAGAAGGAGCCCACGGAGCCTCGGCCTAAATGACTTCTTCTTCGCCGGTACGGTATCCGCGGAGTATACCGCGGCCAGGGTGGGCCCTCCATCGAGTGCCGAGGAGACTCCCTTCGGATGGCTTTAGACCCTGCCGCAATACGCCCTGTGCCCCCACCGGCCCGTACCGAATCCTCGTGCCCCTCCAGGTTGCGGCTGGCCGGTGAGCTTCCTGTCGGGGGGAGCCTGGTCGGCCCCCAGAAGCCCAAGTTGGTCCAGTTGGCGGGGCATGGGCGGTGTGGTTGGCTTGGGGGCTCCCACTATGGCCTCGGGGAGCCTTCCCTGGTGGCGGATAATTGGGGGGGCGTCTACACTTTGGGTCTGCCCTTCGGTGTTTTCCCCGGGGCATTTTTCGCCGCACCCTGTTTGAACTCTTCTGTATGCATCTCTCCGCACTGGCGCTTGGCGCACTCGCTTTGGGCTTCTTGCCCGCTCCCCTGCTTGCCCACGAAGATGATCCCAAGATCTTGGATCGCTTGCCTCCGGTTACGAGTCAGGGCTTTCGACGGAGTTTGCCGGCGGGCGTGGATACCCTGTTGAGCCCCCGGGGCCAAGCTTTCCGGAGCACGACCTATCAATCGAGTGGGGTGCAGCTGCTGTCTTGGGTTCCTTTGAACCTGATCGACGGTGCGCCCACAGGAAATGATTGTTGGGGCTACGTGGCCCCGTCCGGTCGGGAGATCGGCATTTTGGGGACGCGGCTGGGGACGGCGTTCTTTGATCTTTCGGATCCGGGGAATCCGGTGATGATCGGAGTGGTGGATGGGCCGAACAGTCTTTGGCGCGACATCAAGACCTACTCCCACTACGCGTACATCGTGAGCGAAGGCGGCGACGACATTCAGGTGGTGGACCTGTCCCAGGTGGACTCGGGACAGGTGACCTTGGTGGGCTCGGTGGGCGCAGCGGGCGCGGCCAGTACCCACAACATCGTGATCGATGAGGTCAGCGGCTACCTGTATCGATCGGGCGGTTCGAACAATGGCCTGCGCATGTACGACCTGAACGCGAATCCTGCGGCCCCCAACTACGTGGGACAATGGAATACGAAATATGTGCACGACGCCCAAGTGGTGACCTACACCAGCGGGCCCTACGCCGGTCGGCAGATCGCATTTTGCTGTTCGGGATACAACGGGGGCTCGGGGCAGACCGGCCTCACGATTTTGGATGTGACCAACAAGTCCAACCCCTTCGTGCGTAGCTCGGCCTACTATCCGAACCCGGCCTACTCCCACCAGGGTTGGTTGTCCGAGGATCGCAACTACTTCTACCTTGGGGATGAGCTGGATGAGAACGGAACCCTGCCGACCACCACGCACATCATCGATGTTTCGAACCTGAACAACCCCCAGGTGCAAGGATCGTTCACCAACGGAAACCAGGCCATCGGCCACAACCTGTACACGAAGAACGGACGCATCTTTGCTGCCAACTACACCAGCGGCTTGCGCATTTTCGACTACACATCCAATCCCCTGGCACCGGTGGAAACCGGGTACTTCGACACGTTCCCGGCCAACGATGGGGACACGTTCAATGGACTCTGGAGCGTCTTCCCCTACTTCCCGAGCGGCATCGTGATCGGCAGTGACCTGGAACGCGGTCTCTTCGTTTGGTACGCGGGCGATCCGGAAATCGATGTGCAGGTCAACGGCGGCGTGCCCCAGGCAGTGAACCCTTCGGGACATACCTTGGACGTCACTATCACGGAATCGAGTCCGGGAGTTTTGGCCCCCGGCACGGCCGAACTCGTCTTTGACGCTGGCGCGGGTGCGGTACACGTGCCCCTGACCCACGTGAGCGGCGATCAATACCAAGCGGAGATTCCCAGCCACATGTGCGGGACTCGCCTGAACTGGTACATCCGCGCGCAAAGCACGGCGGGCTTGACCTGGACCGCCCCCCAAAACGCGCCCGCGAACTTCTATGAGTCCGCGGCCGGTTCGAGCTTGATCGAGATCGTGCAGTTGGACATGGAATCCCCCAGCGGCTGGATCAGCGGCGCCGCGAGCGACGATGCCACCGAAGGCATTTGGCAGGTCGGAGACCCCAACGCCACAATCGCCCAGTCCGGCGTCGATGTGACCCCCGCTGGAACGGACTGCTGGTTCACGGGCCAAGGCCGCCCCAACTTCGCTGCCAACACCAGTGATGTGGATGACGGCACGACGACCCTGCTCACTTCCGTGATGGATCTGTCGGCCAATCCCGGAGCGCGCATCGAATACCAGCGCTGGTATGTGAACGATGGCAACGCCAACGTGGACGACTCCATGTGGATCGACATCACCGCCGACGGGACCACCTGGGTCAACGTGGAAACACTGGGCCCTGGTCACCCGGAAGCCAGTGGCGGCTGGTTCCACCACGCTTTCATGGCATCCGACTTCATCACCCCTTCGGCTCAAGTCCAAGTGCGCTTCCGCGTGAGCGACACGGGCCAGGAGTCATTGGTGGAAGGCATGATCGACGAGTTCCACGTGTCCGAGGTCATTTGCCCCGCGGGTTCCATGGCGAACTACTGCGACCCCGCCATCGCCAACTCGACCGGTTTGCCCGCGGTCATTTCCGGCACGGGATCCGTGACGGCAGGCGATAACAACCTGACCTTGCAAGCCGACCAAATGCCCCTAAACCGGTTTGGCTATTTCCTGGCGGGCACGGCGCAGGGCTTCACCTCCGCACCGGGCGGATCCCAGGGCAACCTGTGCCTGGGCAGCAGCTTGGCTCGCTTTAGTGCCTCCAACCAGATCGGCTTCACCGGCTTGACCGGAAGCATCTCCCTTCAAGTGGACCTGACCCAGATCCCCACCAACCCCAGCCAACCCGTGTTGGCGGGCCAAACCTGGTACTTCCAGGCCTGGTTCCGGGACGTGAATCCCATGGACACCAGCAACTTCACCGACGGGTTGCGCGTGACCTTCGACTGATCCTGCCAGCCCGAAACCGGACCGTGGCTCGCCAACCGGGCCGTGACTCCAAGGGCAAACCCGAGGGCCGCCACTCCAATCGGAGCGGCGGCCTTTTCCTTTTGCCCTAAAACGTCACGCTGACACCATTGGTAAAGTTCGATGACCCAACGCCCGTGGGCGCATCGCGATACCACGCCTGGAGTTGCCAGGCGTCCCCCTTCATGATCGCTGCGAGAATGGATTCAGGCCCATCGAACGCCAGCCCGGTTGTGGAAATTCCCAGCGCAAAGTTTCGTCGGCGCTCCACTTGAGCACCGGGGCAAACTTACCTGAAGCCTGGCTTGGGAGTGCAAGCGGTTTGGAATCGAACCCGCGGGGGCAGGCAAATCGCGCCGCAGCTGAGTCCTCTCCCCTACTCGCCCGGGTCGGCGGGGGGCGAGAAGGCGATCGACGCTTGCCAGCCGTAGACCGGGTATTGGATTTTGACGCGGTAGCCGCGGAAGTTGTCCAGGTCCCAGTCGAGTTTGCCTGCCATGTGCTCGAGCATTTCGCGGTAGCGCGGGACCTCTTCGCATTGGAACGAGGCCAATCCAGTGCCTAGAAAGTCGAGTTGTTCTTCCATGTGGACCTGGTCCACGTCGCGGCTCCTATCATTCACGTTGGCGATGCCGCGGGTGCCCGTGTCGTAAAGTACCAGCTCCGGCTCGATGCCAGGGAAGGCGTCTTTGTGGAGCAAGAGGTCGAATACCACCAGGGTCACGGGGAAAGCGGGCTCCACGAACAAGGAGCTTCGCCCGTTTGGTTCGGGGCGACCATGGCGCCTCATGGCGGCGGGGTGATCGTCCACAACGATCATGTCCGACAGGGCCAAGCGTCCCATGCTGTCCCCCGGAAGCGTGTAGTGGATCTGCTCCCCGGCCCGGCGCGTGAGCACGGGCGCCGGCGGATTCGTGCAGAACTGGCTCATGGGCACGCTGGAAAAGGAGTCGGCCGACACCTCGTCTTCCTCCGAGCAAACCTCGCTTCCAGTAAAGGAGCGATAGCTAAAGGAAATCGTCACCTCCGATCGCAAGCGCTGAACGCCAAAAGCCCCCGTCAGCCAGGTCAAGTCGTGGCGCTGGTCATCGATGGCGGAAGGTTTGAGCACGGCGGTGCCCAGCCAAGTTTCGGCTTGGGCGCCCTTCAATTGGCTCATGCCCTTGAAGATCGAGTACTTGCTGGTGAGCTCCAACTTTTCGCGCACGCTGGGCAGCGCCGATGAGATGGCCGCGTCCAAGGTGCCCCGCGTCCCCGCGTCGTTGAGGATCAAATGATCGAATCGCTCGACCGCACGGGCGGCGGGTTCGATCAAGGAATCGGGCACGCCCTTGCTGCTGGCGGCAACCAACAAACTGCGCAGTGGTTCCGGTCCGGGGATGCCGTGAAGCAGGGCCAGGGGGTCGCGCTTGGACGTGGAACTGAGCACCTTGCTGGACGTGGCGCGATTCAACCCGAGCTCCCTGGACAGCATGCTGGGACGCGTGGGCCG
>JARGOW010000230.1:4568-6442 GCA_029212955.1 Planctomycetota bacterium
CGGTAGGGCGCGCAATACCGCCGTGAGGGACTCGCCCAAGTCTTTCCCCACCACCCGGGCCTTATCCGTGATGGAGAGCCCCCCCGATTTGGGGGTCGAAGTGGCGGTGGGCTGCTTTTTCACGGGTTCGGGGGCGGTTCAGGACTGACCTGCGGCGCCCAACCCTAACACAGCGCCAGGGGACACGACTGCAATAAATTGCAGAATAAGTTACATATCAGGCCCGGAGGACGTAGTGTTCAAGCCGTGCGGGGGGTCCAGGTCCCCCCAATCGCATTTCTCACCCATCGCATCCATCGCATACCGCCCCCATGAAACTCTCACCCACCCATTCGCTTTCCTTGCTCTGTTGCCTGGGCTTCCTGGCCGCCGCCAACCCGGCAGCAGCCCAATGCGCCAACACCGAGGTCCAGACCCTGTCCCCGTTTGACGCCGCCGCTGGCGACCACAATGGCACTGGCGTGGCCGTCGAGGGCTACCTGGCCGCCGTGGGCTCCCCAGGCGACGAGTCCGGCACGGGCTCGGTTTACGTTTACCAGCACGACGGCTTCAACTGGCGCCTGCAGGGCAAGCTCACGGCTGTGGCCGGAGCCCGCGGCGATCGCTTTGGTACCAGCGTCAGTATTTCCGGCGACGTGATCGTGGTCGGCGCCTACCAGCCCTCCCCCGCCAACGCACCCGGCGTGGCTTACGTTTTCGAAAAGCCCGCCACCGGGTGGGGCGACATGACCGAGACCGCCGTACTTTCCGCCTCCGACGGCATGCCCGACGACAACTTCGGCTACTCCGTGGACATCCACAGCAACACCATCGCCATCGGCGCTTATCTGGATGATGACGGTGGCAGCAACGCCGGTACCGCTTTCGTATTCGAGCGCCCGGGCAGCAGCTGGGTCAACATGACCGAGACCGGAAAGCTGACCGCCAGCGACGCCAACACTTTGGACCAATTCGGCATCTCCGTCTCCATCCATGGGGATCAAATCGCCGTGGGCGCAGACCGGGACAGCGACGTCATTGTGCAAGGTGGAAGCGCCTACCTGTTCGAGCAACCCGTCGGCGGCTGGGGCACCATGACCGAAACCGCCAAGCTGACTTTGGCCGCCCCCGTGGACTTCGACCGCTTCGGTTTGTCCGTGGCGACCACCAACGGAACCGTGGTGGTCGGAGCATGGGGCGACGATACCGTGGCTCAAAAGGCTGGAGCCGCCTACGTCTTCAACGAGCCCGCCGGCGGTTGGGCCCACATGAATGAGACCGCGCGCTTGACCGCTTCCAACGGCGTTGCGGGAGACCACTTCGGTTGGGCTGTGGACATCGACAGCGATGTAATCCTCGTCGGCGCCCCCGCCAACCTTTTCGACGGCTCGGGCATGGGCTCCGCCTACAGCTTCCTGCGCCCCGCGGGCGGTTGGGTTTCGGCCACCGAGAACAACATCCTCACCCAATCCAACCGGGCTGTGGACGACGACTTCGGCTACAAGGTCGCCCTCTCCCAACCCCTAGGCCTGGTCGGTGCCCGTTACTTTGAAACCCAGGGCTTCTCCAACGCGGGGGCGGCCTATCTGTTCGGTTCCAATATGGACTGCGACAACAATGGCGTGCTCGACCAGTGCGACATCAATGCTGGCAACGGCACGGATGCCAACCGGGATGGCCGCATGGATTCCTGTGGCACCCAAGTGACCTTCTGCGACCCGGCGGACGTGAACTCCACCGGCGTGCCCACGGAGCTTTCCTCCTCCGCCGCACCCGGCGCAGGTTTGGCAGCGCACCTGGAGGCGACCTCGGGCCCCGCAAATCAATTCGGCTACTTCCTGGTCGGAAGCGGCGTCAGCGATCCGGGCGTGCCGCTCAGCCAAGGCCACTTGTGC
>JARGOW010000231.1:0-646 GCA_029212955.1 Planctomycetota bacterium
AGGATTTGGAGCTAGCCGCTGCCTTGTACAGCCAGGCCGCGGACCAGGGTCAACCCCTGGCCCAGTACCGCTTTGGACTGATGCTCCGCGAGGGACTTGGCATCGACAAAAACCTGGACGAGAGCAATCGGCTCGTCCAGCTAGCAGCGGAACAAGGACACGCCGACGCCCAATTTGCGCTGGGATTCTTCCTGTCCAAGGGGAACGGCCTGGCAGTCGACATGGACATGGCCGTGAAATGGATGGGGCGCGCTGCCAACCAGGGCCACGGGGGAGCACAGACCCAAATGGGCGTGTGGTTCGCCAAGGGAAAGGGCGTGGAATTGGACATGCCAAAGGCCGCCCAGTGGTTCCAACGCGGTGCCAACAACGACGACCCCCGCGCCCAATACAACCTGGGTTTGATGCTGATGCGTGGTCAAGGCGTTCCCCGTGAACATGCCACCGCAGCCCAATGGCTACTGGCCTCAGCCCACCAGGGCCACGCGGCTGCCCAACAAAAAGTAGGACTCATGTACGAGCGCGGCCGAGGGCTCGAACGCAACCCCGTGCTCGCCTACCAATTTTTTGTGCAGGGCGAGAGCTTGGGCCATGAACAATGCCAGATGCACCGGGAGCGACTGGGGCCCCTACTCACCTGGCAACA
>JARGOW010000231.1:656-6442 GCA_029212955.1 Planctomycetota bacterium
AACGACAAGACGCCGAGCAGCGGGCGGAGCACTTCGTTTCGCAGCTCTAAAGCCCGTTGGGGAACGACCCTTCCTCGATGGATGATCCGTGGGCGGCGAATATCCTGGGCGCATATTGAGTGCTAGCGAATGCGCCAACGCAACTTGAGCGTTGCGACAAACCCGCCTTGGGATTCTGGGCCGAGCGACCCGGGCATGCCATTTCCAGAAAAAAGCACTACCAGGGTGAACCCAGGGAATTCGCCAGGGTTTCCAAGCGCTTTTGCATCTTGGCATCGGGAACGAATCCGCTGGAGGCCATGGAGCAAATCGTTCCAACCAGGTCCTCCGCCCGAGGGCGCGAGTTCCGATTGACCCAACCGGCTTCCAGTGCCTGGGCGTAGATCTCGCTGGCCAACTCCAGATTCCCCAATCCCATGTGGGCCTCGGCCAGGGGCCGCAGGGAACGGGAGCGGTAGATATTGACGATTTCCTTTTCGCCCGCGATGTAGCGCAACATGGCCCGGCGCAGGGATTCCTTGGCCCCGGCCGCGTCGCCGCTGGCGGCACGCAGTTCGGCATAGACGCCCACCCAGGGCATTTCGTCCTCGATGCGCCAATCCAGTCCGCCCATGAAGTTCTCGCCATCCTGCAGAAGGCGTATGGCATCCTTGAGTTCACCGTTCTTCTGGGCCGTCTGCCCCAGGTTCAGTATCAGGCCGAGGCGAACCTGGGCCGGCATCTTGCCCCAAGAGTCCCGGATCGCCTGCTCCAGCTCGCGGAGAACACCGGGATGGCCGTAGTGACGCTCCTGGAATTCACAGACCGCGGTCAATGACGCGCGTTGTTCTTCGAATTGGCCCGAGGCCACGGCTCGTCGCAGTCGGGCGAGCAATTGACCCTTGTCCTCCAACTTCAATTTGCGCAACTGGGCCATGTGCACGGGGGACACTTCCACGCTTTCAAGGCCGGCGGCCAGGACCTGTGCTTCCTCGGCACGGCCCAGGTCGATCATCGCAGCCGCGGCCTTGCCGAGAATTCGGCCACGGCGCCAGGCTTGATCGCTATCGGACCGGGGTTGGTCGCAAATCTCCAGGGCCAGCTTCACGAAACCCTCAGCCTTCTCGGCATAGCCGTTGTCGATGTGGAATTGAGCGATGTCGGCATACCCCACGCCCCTGCGCCAATTGGAAATCTGATCAATACAAGCCTTGGCTTGTGTCGCTTTGCCCTGCTGCAAGTAGGCCAAAGCCACCTGCTCCTGCAGTCGACAACGCGTCTTGATGTGTGGGACTTCCGGAAGAGCACTGGCAGCACGAAAGGCCAACTCCAAGGGTGTAAACGTTGCGACCACATCCTCCTGAGTCGACTCCACCGGATCGTTTTCGTCCACCGGGTCTGATCCGAAACTCGCACATGCGAGAAAGACTATGAGGGCGTATCGCACGGGTATAGGGATGATCACTGAGGGATTCTTCATGGCTTGGTTGGCCCGGTTCCAGGCCTTAGAAATTGAATTCTCCCCCACCCCATTAAGGACCCGTGAAGAACCTGCGAGAACTGGACAAGACACGAAAAAGCGCCGGACCTCCCAAAGGAAGCCCGGCGCTAGCGGGGTGCTAAAACTTAGAACGAGACGGACAAGCCGTTCGAGAAGTTGGACGTTCCGACGCCAGCGGGCGTATCGCGGTACCAGACCTGGAAGTGCCACGTATCACCAGACAGGATCGTGCTGGGAATCGTAGAGGGCACCGTGGTGGGCACGTCGAAGCCGAAACCGGTGGTAGAGGTGCTGGAGAAGTTTTGAAGGACTCCGCTGGCGTTGAACACACCGATGGAGTTCGAGCTTCCCCCGGCCACGTTGTAGCGGAAGAACTGGGTGCCGGGACCGGCCAGGCAAAGTTGCCCATTGCTGATACTCAGGCCATCGGCCACACCGGTGCCCACGAGGAAATAACCCAGGCCACTGGGGACGCCGTTGGAAACCTCCAGGTGAAGGCCGCTACCCACGCCGGACCCAAAGGAACCGGTGAGCAGAGCGCTGTCGCCCGTGGAGTTGGCGGTGGGCATGCAGAAGCTGTCACCCACGTTGTTGTCGTTGGCGACGATTCCGAAAGCGGAGGAAGCACTCCAACCGTTGAGCCAGTTGTTGCCGGGGGCGAAAGCGCCGCGGTAGTTGGCGGGGGTGTAGAAACCGTCGAAGGGAGCGGAACCTACGGAGGTCAGAGCTTCGTTGGCGGGCATCGGGTTGAGGCCGATGACGCGAACCATGGTCTTGCCGCCTTTGACGACGGGCGTGTCGCGGGTGATGCTCACGATGGGAGCGTCAGCAGCGTCGAAGCCGGGGATGAGCACGTTGTCGTTGGCGACGTCGAAGACACCCACGTTGTTGGCCTCGGTGTAGGCGGATCCGTTCAGGTTGCGGAAGAACACGCTATCGGTGATCTCGCACAGGTTGCCGGAGGTCTGAGCGCCATACATTGCGGAAGGATTGGCCGCAGCGTTCACGGGAGAGGTGAAGGTGTAGGGCGTGGTCCAGTGGTCGGCCCAGGAGAGCGTTCCGTTGTGACCGTAGCCGTTGGCACCGTCGCCATCGTCGCCGTCGAAGCGCACGACCTTCTCGCCACAGTCCATGAAGATGGAGTTGTGGTACTGAACGTTGGCGTTGTCACGCCATGCGGTGGCGCCGTCGCCGTCCACGGGCTGACCGATGACGGTCAGGTTGTAGAAGTTGGTGGTGGTGACCGGCTGCCAGTCGGAGTCCTCGGCACCATCGTGCTCGATGCAGTTGTCGCCCACACCAGAACCCTGGCTGGCGTCCAGGCTGTAACCCTGAACCACGAGGCCGAACTGGAGCTTACCGCGCCAACCCTGGTCGAAGTCGAGGCTGTCGTCGCCCACGTTCCAGACGCTGACGTACTTCATGTTCAGGGTTCCGCCCCAAACTTCGATGCCGTCGTCCACGTTGTTCATGACTTCCACGTGGTGAAGGTCGGTACCACGACCGACACCGCCCAGGGAGAGGCCGTTCAATTCGTTGCCGAGGCCGATCACCTTGCCGCCGTAGCGCAAGGAAAGGTATTGGACCGTTCCAGAATCGTCATCGTCGTTGCCACCACCGTACCGGGTTTTGGTGTCACTTGCTGAGGACGGCGTCAGGCCTTCCATCTCACCGTAGTTGCTAGCGCTCGGTGCCGCGGTGTTGGCCGCGATCGCATTCTCGGAGATGTAAGCATCTCCCATGATGGTCAGGTTGCCCCATTCGTTAGCAGATTCGCGCCAGGTTCCTGTCTTGGGATCTCCGCCGGTCCAGGTGGCCACATCGGCCTTGGAGGTCATGATGACCGGGTTCTGCTGGGTTCCCAGAACGAAAATCTGAGCTCCCTTGGTAACGGCGAGGCTTCCCCCCACTCCGGTATCACTCGCGATGACGGTTCCAGCTTCGATGGTTAGGGTCGCACCAGGCAGAACGTAGATTTGGTCCTGGAGGTTATAGGTGTTGTTGGCAGTCCAAGTGGTGGACGTGGAGATGTTGGCGTTGACCAAGACTTCTGCAGCCTGGGAGATCCCGGCCAAGCAGAGGCCAGCGATCATGGGAGTGATGAGTTTTTTCACGATTGAAGTGGGGTTAGATTCAGGTGACATTCAAACGTTCGCCCGGACTCCAAAAGCCAATCTTCCGGTTCTTCCTGGCGGCGTTAGGCGGAATTCTAGAAGTGGATTGTTGGCGCGGTATGAAGGCTCAGCCAAGAAGCCCGGTAGCGTTCATGAAGCGCACGGCGCAGTGCGTTTACACGGCAGCAATAAAGCTTGCCTGTGACCCCTGGAGCGCCCACCTCCCCCATTGTTAAGAAATGGCGCCACACGCGAACGTGTGACGCCATCCCATCGATTGCGGATGAGTGCCGGTCAAAACCCATTCCAACCTTCAGCCCTTCCGTACGATGCGCTCGATTTGCTCCATGTACTTGCGGATGTCCTCGCGGGGTTGGATCGATTGGGCCCGGCGCAGGAGGGGCAAGGCCTCGCTGTAACGGCCTTCCTTGACCAGGAGTTGGGCATGTCGCACGCGGGCATCGGCCTCGGTGCTCTCGATCCCTTCCGCGCGCTCAAAGTAGAAAATGGCCTGTTGGGAGTCCCCGTTGCGAGCGTAACTCTGTCCGATCAGGATCAGGGCTTCACCGTCCAGGGGATCCAACTCCACGATGCTCTTGAGCACGCGCAGTTCCTCTTCCGCCTCACCCGTGGCCACGGCTACCCGGGCCTGGAGCTTGAGCAAATCCTTGGAGTCCTCCGTGCTGATCTCCCCCTCGGCCGCGCCCTCGATGGCTTGCACCAACCGCAGGGTTTCGTCCAATTCGCCCTTGGCGATCAGGATCTTTGCGGCGCGCATGGCGCGGGTGATCTGAACCGAGGACCCTATGGAAAGGGCGCGAACATGGGCAGTCACAGCCAAATCGAATAGGTCCGAGTTGATGTAGATGTCTCCCAGGTTGGCCAGACTCTCGAAGCTGGAAGTCCCCAGCCGATCCGCCATGGCCAGGTTCTCCGCAGCGCCCTGAGTATCGTTCAAGCCGATGAAGGCGTTGGCCTGCAAGAGCCACAGGTCCCCGCGCTCGGGGAACTGCTCGATCAGGGAACCGCATTGGGCGGCCGCCTCGGCGAAGCGTCGCTGCTTGAAGAAGCTACGCGCCAAACCGATCTTCCAATCTAGGGTATAGGGATCCAGCATGATCGCCAGGCGGTAGGCGGATTCGGCGGCGATGGCATGGCCAGCGCTGGTGTGGGCAAAGCCCAGCAACCCGTAGGTCACCGCGTCGCGGCCTCCCAGTTGAATCACCCGGGAAAAGGCATCGCCAGCCTCGCGCATTTTCCCGTCCCGCACATGGATCAACCCCAGGTTCTTCCAGGCGCGCTGGAACTTGGGGAACTTCTCCACGGCGATCATGTAGTGCGCTTTCGCGTTCTCGAGATCGTCGGCCTGGAAGTACAGGTTGGCCCGGGTGAAGTCGAACACGGCGCTGGCTTGGGGTCCCCCATCGCGTTCCAGACGTCCGATGGCCCGTTCCATTTTCCCCTTGCCCAGATCTTCCATAACCTTCTGCATGACCTCACGCTCATCCATGGTCAGGGAAGGCTCCACTTGGCTGAGCGCCAGGAAGCTGGCTTGGAATTGCTCGGTGTAGCGGGGGTCGCTCCAAACGCTTAGTTGGGCGACTTCGGGGGACATTCCAGGGTTCTGCGGCCCCGTGGCCTCCAGGGATTCCGTTTCAGGCATCACAGCGTTCGTGGTGTCTTGAACGGCTTCCAAGACCTCGGCTGCGGGGCTTGTGTTGGCCTCCGCAATGATCGGAGTTTCGGCCTCCTGTACTTCTGCAGGCGCGGCAGGCTCCATCGGTACCTCTTCGGCGAGTCCCTCGGAGGTAGCTTGTGCTTCATAGCCCACGCTTTCATTGGCCACGGGCTCCACCGAAACACAGGCCACGGCGAAGGGGCTGGCGAGAAGCCAAAGGTATTTTGCTGTCTTCATGGTTAGGACCCTTTCGGGAAAGTGATGGGTACGACCATCTTCTTACTCACAGGCTTGCCGTCCTTCTTGGCCGGCTCGAATTTCCACTTCTTGATCGCTGTGATCGCTGCTCGATCAAAGGCCGGATCCGTGGACTTTTTGACTTTGGGTTTGTTGACGCGTCCGCGCTCGTCGACGATGAACATCACGTGCACGGTGGCGGGGGCGCGCTTGCGCAGTGCGCTGCTGATGACCGGCTGGGCCCGGTAGGTGGCCCGGGGTTTCTGATCCAGTTCCC
>JARGOW010000232.1 GCA_029212955.1 Planctomycetota bacterium
TGAGGATCCGACCACGTACGCAGGCCGCAGGGAACAAAGTGGTCGTTCCCAGGTCGTTGGTGCCTGGCCAAATGGGCGTGGTTCCGTGGTCGGGGTTTCCAAAGGGAAAATGGACCGCCGACATGTTGTCCGAATGCTGGATGCCCAATTCCAATCCCTCGGCATCTTTGGTGGCCAGGCTGAGGTTGTAAAAGCCCAGGTCGTCGGTTTGCACTTCCTGGTAAATGACCGGGTGGTCGAGTTCGGATTGGGCCCTTCGGTCGAGCAGACGCGCCTTGGCGCCAACGATGGGTTGTCCGTCCTTGTCCATGACGCGACCCACGATTTGCGATCGAAGTCCGGTGCTGGTCGGATCCCGGTGATCGCCCGTACGGCGCTCTTGAGCGTTCGGCAGGAACAGGGCCGCCTCTCGTGCGGAGCTTTGTCCCGTGAATTCCAAATCGGGTTCGCCGGCGGATGCCAGGACCGGTGATGTCTCTTCACCGGAAGCCGCAAAGTAGGTAAGGACGGCTAGCCCTGCAGCGAGTGTGCCCACCCCCAGGGCCTTGAGCCAGGCTGAAGCGACAGTAGCGACTGGTGCACCGGCAGGAACCAAATCCGCGCTATCGAGAATCCGGCGCTTCAATGTTTGGGACCCGAACGCATGGGAGGTCATGGACGAACGGTCCAAGCCGCAAAGGAGTCCCAAGCTCAGGGCGCTTGGCAACAGTTGTCGCAGCCGATCCAGTCCCCGCGCCAATTGGGAGCGGACAGTTCCCGGGGATCGCTTGAGCGTTTCCCCGATGGTCATGGAATCCAGACCTTCCCGGATACCCATGCGCACCACACCCTGGTAGCGCTCCGGTAGTTTTTCGATGGCCTGGTCTAGCTGAAGGTTGAGCTCGGAAACCTGCGCTTGAGCCAACGGGCCGCGTTCCTCCGGAAGCAGTTGGCCTTCTTCCAAGTCCACCAGGCTTCCCGGGAGTTGGGGCGTCCCCTTGCTGACTTCGATTTCGGCGGCCAGTAGGGAAACCATCCATGCGGTGAAGGGGGTCTCCCCGTTCCACTCGTGGGCCTGCTCAATGGCTTTTAGGAAGACATCGTGCACCAGGTCCTCGGCCAAGTCGGGGTCGGGCCTCACGTGCAGGGCCAGGGTCAGCAGCCCCGGGCTTACCAGATCGTAGGTCCGACCCAGCAGGACGGGATCGCCGTGCTTGAGGTAGACCTGGAACAGCTCGTCAGCGGAACGGATCATAGTTGGCAGGTTGGGTTGTCTAGGAGGAGAGTCGGGCTCGGAAACCGGGGAGTTTCCAAACGGACTGTCCACATACTACCCAATTGCCGCTAGGAATCCGGAGTGCGGCTTCCTTGGAATCCTGTTAGGTGGGAACCCGGGAGGCTGCTATTGGCCGGTGGCCTGGGCCCAATCGGCGGGTAGGGTCAAGCAGCCCCAAGCCACACGGGGCCTAGTCCAGGAGGCTCCGGGCAGGTGCTGCGCCAGGTTTTCCAGTCTCCCTGCCATTTCAGGGCCCACGGGCAGCCCCAGGGCCCATTCTCCGCTGTCCAAACGATCCATGGACCAGGGGATCTGCTGGAATGCGCTGCCCTGGTAGGTTTCGAAAAGCATGCAAGCGATCACCCAGGGAAGCCTCCAGCCTTCGGGGGATTTGGCGGTCAGGAGGGGCAAGGGTTGGCCGAAACCCGCAGCCTCCACCCCGGACTTGTGCAGGACCTCCTGGACCAAATCCACCACCCAGACGAGCCCACGGGGCTCCCGACGCGCTAGCATGAGGTCGTGGCCCGCACCACTGGATAGGGCTGCCAGAAGCCAGCCCACCTGCTCCACATGCTGGCCAGCGGCCGTCAAGTCGGGAGAGCGCGCCTCGACCAACTCCTCTCCCCCATCCATCTTGAGGATCGCGTGGAAGCCCGTGATGAGTTGGGTTTGATTCGCGAGCTTGTGCAGCAGAACAGGCAGGGCCTCTGCGAGCAGGCCACTTTGCAGGAGGGAGGGATCCATGGGTCCATTGAACCCCTGGCGCTTCGGGGTGCCAAGTGCGCTCCGGATCAATTCACCAGGGATTGCCAGGGGTCTCGCCTGTGGCCCCATCGGTAGCGTCTTCAGAGCCCCTGCGGTGCTGGGCCCGCCACCCGCTTCATTTCGACTCGACCCGCTCGATTGCGGGGAGGAAAAGGGGTGGTACCGGAAGAGGGACTCGAACCCTCATGGGATTGCTCCCAACGGATTTTGAATCCGTCGCGTCTACCATTTCGCCATTCCGGCCCAGGCGCACAATAGTAGCGTTCCGATCCGGTGGCACAAGCCCCAGTTCCACACAATTGCGGACTCCCGCCATGGGGTCAGACGTCGAGGAAGTTGGATCCCAGGCAGGCTTGCAGTCCGCGCTGCACCCCCACCGCGCCGGAAACGTGCCGCAAGGCCAAGCTGATTCCCGGCCCAAAGGCCTCTAGATCGTAGGTCTCGTGCACGATGCGGAGCACTTCTCCAGGGCCCGTGCAGACCACGCTTTGATTGCTGTGCAAGCCCTGGACCCGGAGGCTGTGTATGGGCACGGGGGGCGCGTCTTTGGGGAGGGCAGCCTCCACGCGCGCGGCCGTATCCAGGGCCGTGGCGGAGGGTCGATCCTTCTTGCGCTCGTGATGTTCCTCCACGATTTCCACGGAGGCAAGGCACCGGGAAGCCAGAACGGCGAAGGCCTGTTGCAGGCACACACCCAGGGAAAAGTTTGGCACGATCAGGCCGCCCAGTCCCTTGGACCGGGCCAAGCGATCCAGTCCCCCATCCTCCGCTGGGTCTACGCCGCTGGTGCCGATCACCGGGGATTTGCCGGCTTCTAGGATGGTGCGCGCGTGTGCGGCGCCGAGGCCCGCCCGGGTCAGGTCGAGCACCACCTGTGCTTGGCTTTGACCCAGAACCCGTTCCAGGTTTTCATCCGAGTGGATGCGATCCATGATTTGCATGGACGGGTCCCTTTCCAGCCATTGCGCGGCGAACTGGCCCATGCGCCCACCGGCGCCCACGATGGCCACTTTCAGGGGGGTGCTGTCTGCGGTCATCGGGGTTTTATCTCACGTGTTGGTGGGAGGTGTGATCGATCCAAGCGCGCAAGCAGAGTTCGACGCAAAGGCATTCAAAGGAAAGGCCATCCTCGGCGGCCGCCTGGGGCAGGAGGGATCTGGGAGTGAAGCCTGGTAGCGTGTTGGCCTCCAAGAGAACGGGGTCTCCGGTTGCCGTCACGATGAAGTCCAATCGTGCATAGCTCGTGAGTCCCAGCGCCGTCCAAGCCAGACTTGCGGCGGCCTGGGCTCGCACCTGTGCCTCTTTGGATAGGTTCTTGGGCGGGCAAAATTCCTGGGCCCCCCCTTCTGAGTATTTTTCCTGGTAGTCAAACCACCCGTCTCCGCCGGGTCGAATCTCTACCACCGGCAGACAGGTCGCAGAACCTTGGGGGGTGCTCAACATGCCCACGGTGATCTCGATGCCTTGCACGGCTTGCTCGACCAGGATGCCCTCGCCCGGCAGAAGGTCATTCACGTTCCTTAGGTAGTTGAGAACATCGGTTGCATTGCGGGCATGGCCCATGGCAACGGAGGAGCCCCCCAGGCTTGGCTTGAGGAACCAAGGGCCGGGACCCATGTCGGCAATGCGCGCGAGTTGCGATTCCAGGTCTCCCGCCAGATCGTGGGGCCAAATCTCCAAACCAGGGGCGATGCTCAACCCGGCCTGGGCAAACACCTGACGGGAGCGAATCTTGTCCAGGCACAGGGCGGAAGCGGCCACCCCGGTGCCCGTGTGGGCGCGACCGGCCACCTGTAGGAATCCCTGGAGGGGGCCACCTTCGCCCTCTCCTCCGTGGAGACCTATCATGAAAACCGTGTCCGTGGGCAGGGCTTCGATCGCCTGGGTGGGAGTCAGGCGGCGATCCCCCACGGCCCACAAACCATCGGCTCCGATTTCGACTCCGGTGACGGAGGCCGGGGCGCAGGTTCCCGCGCGGCCCAAGGCCTCGATCATGGCTCGCCCGGAGACGAGGCAAACCTCGCGCTCGCTGGATGTGCCGCCATAGAGAACAGCCACTTTCAGTTGGCGGGCTTTCTCCGCCATACCGTCCTGCCCGAGCCAGGACCACGCGGGCCAGGGGCCAACGTGGTGCGGTTCACCCCTGACTTCGAACGCTTTGCTCATCGGTAGAGGTTGCCCCGTTCCTGTGCTTGGGGGTCGGCGGGCATGCGGCCCAGAAACTCCGTTTCGTTCTCTGCGAAGCAAGGATCGATTTCCAAACGAGCCGCGCCCAGCCCATCGCGTTCCGGCTCGGGCATTTGCGCCACGCGCAACCATTGGGCGAACAAGTCGGTCATGTGCTTGCGGCAGGAATCCGGCGAATCACTTCCTTCCGCGTTCTTGACGGGACTGAATTCCAGGTGGCGTTCCACCTCAAGGGTCACGCTAGCGGGGCTCTTGGCCAGGGCATCGAAGATAAAGGTCTCGAACTTCACGCCGGGTCGGGTTTCCATGGCCCCGGAGTCCCCCACCACGTTCATTTCCTTGCGGGCCAAGTGCCAGGGCAAATCCAAACCGTCGCGGGTTAGCTGGTCGACAAATTGGGTTTGCAATGCGTGAACCGCGATGTTTCCCGCACGGAAAACCAGATCGCCGTTTTCATCGCGGGCGTCTCTGGATTCGGCGGGTAGGTCCGAGTACTCGATGCAACCCAGCTGCCCGTCGGCCGTGCCCAGCACCCCGACCTTTTCCCCAGGATCCGTCTTGGCGACCACTTTGCTGGACATTCCGGCGCCTGCTAAGGAATGCAGACCTAGAAAGAGGGGGCAAGCGGGGCGGGCCAGGGGGTTGTCCACTTGGAAGTAGCTCAGGGTCTCGATGCCCTGGTTCATGGCTTGGCGCAAAAGACCCGATTGGGCAAGCGCGTGAAGGGTTCCCCCGTGGCCATTTGGCGCGAGGAAGAGTTGATCCTTTTGGGCCATCATGATGCGGCCCTCCATGTCGAGGGCGGGCACCATGGCTTGGCTAAAGAAATGCACCTTGTCCTTAGGAAGCCCAAAGTATTCCTGCTCTGCGAAGAACGCGCGTGTCGCCGCGTCATTGGTGGCCGAAGTCATCACGTACCAGGGGGCCTGGTGTCCATGGCGGTTGGCTGCGGCTTTCAAGCGGGCCGCATGCCACGCAAAAAGGCTGATGTCTGTGACCGGGCCAACGGGGTACATGCCTTTGGGGCCATCGAAGCCGAGTCGGGATCCTTGACCCCCAGCGACCAAGAGGTATCCCACCTTGCCCTGTTCCAACAGCTCCGCGCCGCGGGTGCGAGCTCTTCCTGCGTGTTCGGCCAGTTCGTCCTGGGGTTGGGCTGGAAAGAGTTGCGGCGGATGGAATTGGGGGGCCGAGGGGGATTCCCCCGGGGTAAGAAGACTCCTGTGGAGGGCCACCAATTCCAAATCCACCTGGCCGGCTTGTTCCTCCAGTCGTTTTTGGGCGATGGGGTCCAGTTCATTCCAAAAGCGGAAGACATGCCCTTGATCGGCGTCTTGGAAGCGTTGGCGAAGGTCGGTCATGGGAGGATGCGTTGGCGGTGGAGGCAAAATTTAGGGACCCGGGCCCGGCCGAATTGGCACGAGTCCAGGCCCCGGGGTGCGGATCGTGATCCGCCTAGATGTGGTGGTTCCTACTGGCTGGGGGCGCTGAGCGTCTCCATCAGGGTTTCCATCAGGTGTACAAGCGCGTCGATGCGCTTTTCTTGAATGACCTGGCGGTGAACCAGTTTTTCGATGACCGGGGGCAGGACAGCTTCACGGACGTAGTTGTTGATCATGTTGATCATTTCCACGCGACCTGCGTCGGGCAATTTGTGGAAGTGATACTCGAACTTCTCGTCCAAGATGTCCTTGGTCACATGCATGCATTCGTTGGCAATTTCACCAGCGTTGTCGGTGTCGTGGCCAGAACGGAAAACTTCTCGCTTGTACTCGTGGAGCAGTTCTTGAAATTTTTTGTGCACGGAAACAGTTCCTTTGGATGGAGGCCAGGCCTCGGGAGTCTTGGGGTTTGTATCGTGGGTGGACCGGGAAGTGCGGCTTGGAGAACCGGCCGCACTGGGCCCATCCCACGGGTTCATTTTACAGGATCTGTGGCTCAGGGGAGACGGTGCTCCCCTGGGGCCTTCGCATTGGTCAATCCGGGCTGGAATCAGTCCGGGATGCCGATGCAAATCGATACGTTGTGTCCACCGAAGCCCAATGAGTTGCAGAGCGCGTTGCGAACTTTCATCTCTCTGGCTGCACCGGGAACGTAGTCCCGGTCGCCCGGGGGATCGGGGGTGGTGTAGTTGCGGGACGGGTGAACGACTCCGTCGTGCACCGCCAGGGCGGTGTAAACCTGCTCCACACCGGTGGCGGCGCCGAGCAAGTG
>JARGOW010000233.1:0-972 GCA_029212955.1 Planctomycetota bacterium
AGTTGGCCGAGGATGCGGGCAAGGCCTCGATCGAGCACGGGGAGGTTCTGCACACGGGTCCGGACGGGCATGCGCTGGTTTCGGTTCGCGATACGCTTTGGCGTTTGCAGGGCTTGAGCGCCGTGCGCTTGGAAGGCATCTCCCAACCGACCATGCGTCTGGCGTCGGGGCGGTTGGAGTGCCGCGGCGCGGGCCGCTGCCTGACCGAATTTGGAGTCGTGGTTGGGCAAGAAGATTCCATGTGGTCCATGGAAATGGCCGGGGACGGCCTGGGATTGCAAATCGCTGAAGGCGAAGCAACCTTCCTTTCGGCGAAGGGCGAGACCCCCATGCGAGCCGGCGAAGTTTGGTTCGTGGATGCCCACGGAACGCCCACCCAGCAGTGAAGCTTGGGTCTGGCATTCTCGGGATGGTACCGGGAGCCGGTTGTTCACTTCAGCTTGGCCGGAAGCGCGCTGCGTCCCCGGGCGCGGACTGCTAACATGCTTCCCATGTCGACTCCCATCCAGCCACCCCGGCGCCATTCGAAATGGCGCCTGGCCGCATTTACGGTTTGCCGCCGGTTGACGCGCTGGTTGGGCGGAAGGGTGTTCTATCGCTGGAATTCCCTGCGAAGGGGCCGTTTGGTGTTGAGGGAGGAGGTGATCCTGTCCACGAATTTGCCTGAATCCCTAGAGGGGTTTACGGTCTTGCACCTCGGGCGATCTCCGTCACCTGGGCCAAGCGCTCGGGGACCGCACACCGGATCTGGTTGTGGTGACCGGGGATTTCATAACGGACACCCACACCGATGCCTTGCCGGTCATTCCGGACCTGGGTTTGTTGAAGGCGCGATACGGGGGGTATGCCGTGTTTGGAAATCACGATTATCGAAATCACAAACATGGCGTGATCGAAGAGCACCTGGCGCGGGCGGGGTTTCGGTGCTTGCAGGATCGGGGGGAACGCGTGGGTGGGTTGCCCCTTTGGATT
>JARGOW010000233.1:982-6379 GCA_029212955.1 Planctomycetota bacterium
CACGGCCGATCCAGCCAGGGCCCGGGAAGGCATGCTGTCCGGGGACTTGGAACTCATGCTGTGCCACAATCCCCTGGGCGCAAAGCAGCTGGCCCACGACCGTTGCATCGCCATTCTTTCGGGCCACAGTCATGGCAGCCAGATCGACCTGCCCTGGCTGCGCACCCTGGGACCCGTCCATCCGGGTTTGTCCTTGTCCCTGGGAGTCACCACCTTGATCGTGAGCCGGGGTTTGGGCGTGGTGGGTGTTCCCTTGCGCGTGGGGGCGCCCGCCGAAATGGTGTGGATCGAAATGCGCCGGGGGTCGGCCGTTCAGGGCCGAAGCACCCGCATGGTATCGACGTAGGTTCTGCGGGTTGGGCCCCCGGATGCCCGCCACGCACAGGGCTATGATCCCCCCGTCCGGGCGATCCTCCTGATATCGGCCCCGGATAGGGTCGCGGGGGTAGTTTCTGGTCCCATCCGGCGCTTCGCTTTCTAGGATAGGGTTCATGCAAGGAAGTCTCTGCCAAGCCCATGGTGTGTTGTACGTGGGCCGCCACGCCAAGTCCGCCAGCGTCTCGGCCTATGACCTGGATGGTCGTAGGCTGCAGTCCATCGCGGAATATCGCGATGGGGGAGCCGGGCGATCCTCGGCCAGTGGGATTTGCGTGGATGCGGACCATCGCCTTTGGGTGGCCGACGGTCCGGGGGGTTGTGTTCGAGGGTTCACCTTGTTTGGCAAGCAGATCGCGCACCTGGGCGCGGAGCCGGATTCGGATCAATCCCAAGAGGATCGGCGAGGGATCCTGGGGACGCCCGTGGATGTGCTGGCCACGGGGGAGGACGAAGAGATGGTGTTGGTGGTGGCATCCGAAGGGATTCGGCGCCACGCGGTCCAGGTGCTCGACCCCGAAGGAGGTCGTACCCTTTCCCTGCGTCCGCTAGGCGATCCCCATGGGAAATTTCAAGGCGTGTGCGCCCTCGCAGCCCGCGGGGAAACCGACCTGCTGGTGTTGGAATCGGGCGTGCCCCGCATACAGGTTTTTCGCGGGGGCAATTTTCACTACACCATCCCCGTGGATCCGGGCGAGCACGGCGGACGACCCAGGGCTTTGACGATCACACCGGACGGCCACGCGGCGGTGGCTTTTGGCGGCGGTAGTGCCGGAGTTTGGGTCTTTGATGACGAAGGTCGCGTGCTCCAGCGCGTGGCCCAATCCGGGTCCTCGGAAGGACAGGTGGAGGATCCCTGCGGCCTGGCCGTCATGCCTCGGGATGGGGCCCAGCCCGCCCGGGTGTTTGTGCTCGACCGTTACGGGGACCGTGTTCAAGTCTTTACCCTCGATGGCACTTGTTATGGCGCCTTTCCGGCGTTGGTTTCCTAATGGGCACTGGCATTCCTTTCAAAAAATCCGGGGGCCGGGTCTGGCTCAGCTTAGCCGTGTTGTGCGCGGGTCTCCTGGTGTTTGGTTACTTGTTCTTGGGTGGGGTTGGGGCCGGTGGAAGTGCTGGGGGCTTGGAGCCCGATGCGCCTCCGCCCTCCATCGCTTCGGAACCCGGTGGGTTTGCCTTGCTCGAAGTGGACGCGGAAACCCAGCGGCAAGCGCATCGGGAAATGACCGATGTGGTGGAACCCGCTGTGGTCGCTCCAATCGATTGGAAGGGGGCCGAGCTCAAACCTTGGCCCGGCTTGGTGCTTTCAACCCTGGGGGCAGAACCCCTGGCCGACAGCCTGGTGGAGTTCCGTTGCAAAGCGGGAGTGGTGCAGGCGACCACCGATGCCGATGGCCGCTTCGAAATGGTGGTCCCGCCCGGAATTCAAGGCTTGCTCACCGCGAGCCATGACGGATACCTGGATCGGGCCAAACCCAATGTGTTCACGGGGACACAGGTTTCCATGCTGTTGATGCCATGCGCTTCGATCCGGGGAACCTACGCGGGGGAGCCGACGGGACTCGAGGCCAAATTGTTGGCCCTGGATTCCACCGATCCCGCAGAGCCCGTGGCCACGGTCCCCCTGACCGAGGAGGGCACGTTCCATTTTGCTGACCTGAAACCAGGGCAGTTCTCCATTCGCGTGGGGCCCGGCGTGTACGCCATTCTCAAGCATGTGCCCTTGGAAGCGGGTGAGCAGCGCGAAGTCCATCTGACGCCGTTGGAACCCACCCAATCCTTGGAGGGTCAGGTGGTACTCAAGCCCGGTGGGGGCCCGGTGGCCGACGCGAGCATCGAAGTCTCCTACCACACGATCGGAATCCCCAAGGCCCTGGAGCGGGACACGGAGACCTTCACCTCCACGGACAAAGAGGGTCGTTTCGAGGTGTTCTTGGGGTCTGGTGTGCGAACCAGTGTGCGTGTGGTGGCGCCTTGGGGTGGGGAGAAATCCCTCCCTTACTTGGATGCGGAAGAATGGCTGAAACGTGGAACCGTCGAAGTGCAGATGCCCGCTCCCGGGCAACTGTCGGGCACCGTGATCGATTCCAACGGCGAGGGCGTGGCGGCGGCTGCCCTGGTCTTGATCAAAGCACCCTCCGGAAAGGATCGCAAGGTATCAGCGGGGGAATCGCCACGGCCGATCGGTGTGGCCCTAACCGACAGCGACGGTAAATTTGACTTTGGCGACGTTCCAACCCAGGAGAGCTTGCTCATTCTGTCCAACGGGGTGGGCGCCCATGTTTCGGGGTTTGCTCCGGAACAGGTATTGGTGCAATTGAAGCTCAAACCAGGTCAAAAGCGCACGGACCTACGTTTGCGCGTGGGGCTCATGGCGCGCATGACAGGAACAATCCTGGACCGCCGCGATGAACCGGTGGCCGGTGTTCGCGTGGACGTTTCAAACGCCACTGGGCAAAGTGTGGCCTCGACCACGAGCGACGCCCTCGGAAACTACTCCCTGGAGAATGTTCCCAGCCCAGGAAGCAATCAATTGATGGTGGAACTGCGAATGATGGGGGAGGTGTTGCACGCTGAGCGTCTCAAACTTCCCCGAAGGGCGCGCGGGAATTTGGATGTTCTGGAGTTTCCCAAGGACTTTCAAATCGCCCGAAAGTCTCCGGTGCAAGGTTGGGTGCTGGACGACGAGGGCTATGGAGTGGAGGGTGCTCGCCTGTACCTCACCCGGCAAAAGGGGCGTAAGCAAGCCCTGGGCGATGGGGTCAGTGGCCCCGCTGGGGAGTTCCGCTTCCTGGTGTCTGAGGTCCAGGAAGGAACCGTTCAGCTGGCCCTGCGGTCGCGCGCTTGGCAATTGCCCAAGACCATGGGGCGTGACTTGGCGGTGCCCTTGCCCGACCCACTGATCCTGCGCGTCGAGCGTGCGGCTATCGAAGCCGGTGCCCAGGTCCGCGGAGAAGTGTTGGTGGGGGATTCGAACCAGCCGGTCTCCCGTCTGCGTGTTCAAAACTCCCGGGGTGGCGTCCTGACCACCGAGGGCACGCGCTTTTCCCTGCGAGGCATTCGGCCGGGGCGGTTGCGGTTGGCACTACGCGCCAACGGTATGGCCTATCACCAACTGCCTGCCGTGGACTTGACCCCGGGCCAGGACATGGATCTGGGCGTGATCCGCATGCACCGGGGATGCGATCTGACCTTGGAGATCGAGGGCGTGAAACGCAACCTGCCCAAGGGCAGCAAGATCCGGTTGAAGAGCCTGTCAAAATACGAATGGGACCCGCAGTGGAAGGCGCTCAATTTGGATCTGAACAAGGGCGTCAAGGCGAAAGGATCCAAGGCGGTACGGCTCCAGCGCCGGGGCATCGCCCGTGGACGTTGGCGTTTGGAAGTGCAGGTCCCTGGCTTCAAAAAGCACACCCAGGATCTCAAGCTTTGGCAGCCGCGGGCCAAGTTCAAGGTCAAGCTGAAACGGCCGTAGGGCCCGGCAGGTGGGGGCCTGACGCGAATGTCATTCTTTGGCCGAGCCACACAGGGGCACCCGAGGGGCGCTGGGACGTCCTATTTTGGGGTTTTCCCGGGACCGGGGGTCCGTGGAGCGACGAGAAGTGGCGACCTTGTACATATAGGGTTAAGCTCTATGCATGCGTATGAATTGGCTTTTACACGGGTTGGCGGCTTTGCTGGGGGTGTCGACCATCACCCTCTTGGCGGCTCCCCAGGCAGGCAATTCCGCCCGCACCCAGGCTCAGTCCTCCGTGCGTTTGGCCAAAACGAAGGCTCCCGTTCAGCGCCTGAAGCTGCCGAGGAACACTTCCAAGCGTTTGAGTCCAGCGAATGCCTCTCGTAGGCCCGGCGGAGCTCGGCCCCTTGGACCCCAGGGACCCCAGGGTCCGGTCATCAACCCCGTGACCGTGGTCGTGAACGGTCAAGTCATTCCCGCAATTCCGGTGGGGGCCAATCAAGTTGCACTTCCGGTTCCCGGCGCGGGCCAGTGGTACAACATGATGATCCACGTGCCGGCCACCGGACAGGACGAACTCTTCCTGTTGGGGGTGCCGAATGTGCCCGCTTCGGTGGATGCCCCGCTGCTTGTCGGCATGCGTAGATCCAACGTCTCCCACGGGGACCTGATCAATCACACCAGCTTTTGGGATGAGTGCTTGGCTCGGGGTTGGTACATGTTGGCTCCCCTGTCCCAGGGGGTCAGTGGCCATGCGACGACCAGTGGTGCGAGCCTCAACGCCCAAAAGAACACGAAGGGAGCCTTGGATTGGGTCCGAGCCCACTACCCGATCGACGACTCCCGCATTTACGGGGTGGGCTTTTCCGGTGGAGCGAGCCTGCTCGGAAGTTACGCCAGTCGCCATTTGGATCCGGAGGGAGCCATTTTTGCCGCAGTGGTTTACCACACAGGCGCCAGCGACCTGGTCGACGTTTACAACTCGTCCGATCTCACGGGGCAGTCCCGGTTGACGAAAATTGTCGGTGGAACGCCCGCGACAGCGCCGTTCGAATACCGCAGCATTTCCCTGCTGGAGACCGATGCCATGTTCGATTGGGTTCCTGGCGGAGAACACATGGCGGTGAACCTGGGAGCCATTCCTACCCAGCTCTGGTATGCCTCCAACGACACGAACTTGATGCTCATCGACCACACTCTCGAGTTGTTCGATTGGATGGTCATGAACGGGAATGGTTCGGTGGATTTGGTACCCAGCATCAGCGCCCACGCGCCCGATTTCCACTACTGGGATGCCTTGGATGAAACGGCGGTTTGCAATTGGCTCGACATGCACACGCTCACGCCTCCCACCGATGGCGACCTGCTGATCGATCGGAATGCGGTGTTCCACTATTTCGACGTGGAGCAGGAGATGGCCAACGCCTTCTCACGGCTCAGCTTTTCGATTCAAACGGGTAGCAACGAGCTGTCCCTGACCCAGACCGAAAACCTCGAGCGGGTGCGGTTGAATCCTTCGGACATGGGGCTCTTTCTACAAAGTGGCGTGTACTTCACCCTGAACG
>JARGOW010000234.1 GCA_029212955.1 Planctomycetota bacterium
TGGTGCAAGCGTTGTTTGTCTTCGGCGGCGACCGCCACAACTGCAACGGCTATCGCCTTGAGGAGATCGTTGAAGAACCAGGCCTCACCCGCGTTCGAATCGACCTCATCACCTACCAGTCCGACCTTGGATCGTCGAAGGCAGCCCCCCGCTTCCTAAACCCATGGGCCCTCATGGTCCTTCCAGCTTCCCCAAAGACCCTGGTGCTTGAGGAAAACAAACAGAGCCTCAAAAACAACCCCGCCAAGTGGAAACCCCTAGCCACATTCCCTGGGCGCAAGGGCGTTGGCGCCCCGGTTCAAGGAACCCACCAAACCCAGTCCAGCGACTGAAGCATCTGGAGGGATCGCTAAAACTTGCCCAACCCCGGGACCAAGTCATATTGTCAATGGGGTGGGTTCTATATGCAGCGGGCTCGCCGATCTCCAACAGCGCTGCCCCTTCAGACTGCCGTGTTCGACCTCAGATCCCATACCCATTTACTGACCATTTCTGGAAGCCGTGCGCAGGGATTGCATACGGGGGAGTCGGATGTGGATTTGAAGGGGATGGCGATTGAGCCGGCGGGGTATTTCCATGGGCTGGCGGGGGAGTTTGAGCAGGCGGATGATGTGGAGTCCATGGCGGTGTTTGGGCCGGACTTGAATGGGGAGGAGTGGGGGATTGCGGGGCGTAGCAAATTGGAGGGCAGCGTGTATGGCATTCGCAAGTTCATGCGGTTGGCCAGTGCGGCCAATCCGAATGTGTTGGAGGCCCTTTTCTGCCGGGATGAGGAGGTGCGCATTTTGACGCCCCTGGGGCGGCGGCTGCGGGAGGCGCGCGGCATATTCCTGTCGGGGCAATGCGCCCAGACCTTTTCGGGTTACGCCGCCAATCAATTGGCGCGCATTCGGCTGCACTACGAGTGGCACAACCATGGCCCCAAGGCGGCGCCGAGCCGGGCGGACTTTGATTTGCCGGAGGCCTCGCCCTTGCCCAATGAGGAATTGGAAGCTGCGGAGAGCGCCATTCAAAAGCAGATCGACCGCTGGGAGATCAACCTGTCCGGCGTGGAGGCCGCGGAACGCATTCAAATCATGGATCGTATTCGGCGCACCCTGGCCGAGATGGGGTTGGCATCCGACGAAGACATTTGGGAGGCCAGCGCCCGCTGGATCGGCCTGGATGACAAGTTGGTTCAGGTGATGAAGCGCGAGCGCGGTTACCGTTCCGCACGGGCCGATTGGCGCTCCTACCAGAAATGGAAAGCCAACCGCAATGTGGCCCGGGCGGCTCTGGAAGCCCAGCATGGTTACGACACCAAACACGGCGCGCACCTGGTGCGGCTCCTGCGCATGGGACTGGAAATCGCCAAGGACGGCCGGTGCATCGTGTGGCGCGATGGCCACGATGGCGAGGAATTGCGCAGCATTCGTGGCGGCGCCTGGTCCTACGAGCGCCTGCTCGAATGGTCCGCCGAACGAACGGCCGAGCTACGACAATTGAAACCCGAACAGCTGGCCGTGCCCCCGCGCCCGGACCACGCGGCCATCGACTCCCTCTGTATCGAACTCGTGGAGCAAGCCCTGTCATGCTGATTCCCGACCTTTCCATCGCCCGGCGCTTTCTAGGGGCGCGGCCGGCGCCCGGCCCGATCGTGCAATGCGCTATCACCGGTGCGCACATCTACGGCTTTCCCTCGGAGGACAGCGACCTGGACATCAAGGGCCTGCACATGGCCCCGGCCCATCAAATCCTGGGTTTGGGCCAGGCGAAGGAAGCCCACGACGCCCTGGAAATCTTCGAGGGTGTGGAGTGCGATCTCACGACCCACGAGGCGCGCCCCGCCCTGGTTTCCCTGCTGCAGGGCAACGGCAACATGCTGGAACGCTTCACCAGCCCTTTCCAACTGGTGGACGGATTCGAAGAGCTAGCGGCCATGGCCCGGGCCAGCGTGAGCAAGGCCAGCTTCCGCCACTACCGGGGTTACCTGAAGGGCATGCGCCATGAACACGGCCTCAAGCACCGGGCCAAAACCGCCCTGTATTGCTATCGCGTGGCCCTGACCGGAGTGCACCTCTTGAACACCGGCGAGATCGAACCCAACCTGACCGTGCTGGCTCCGGAGTATGGAATCCAGGTCCAAGAACTCGTGGACTTCAAACGGGAGAATGGGGAGAAGTGCCCCCTGCCCAAGGGCCTGGACAATCATCACATGGCGGCGTTTGACGGTTTGGATGCCATGTTGGCGGATGCTTTGGAGGGCAGCTCCCTCCCTGCAACGCCGCCCAACAGGGACGCGGTGGAGGACTGGCTCCAGGCCGAGCGCCGCCGGGGTCTCCTTTGATTCGTAGAATTTGTGCGGGACGATTGCTGCCAGAGCTGGCAGCCAGCACGAGCCATTCGGAAGGGGATTGGGTTCAAGCGGCGACTTCGCCAGGGAAAACCCGGGTGGTATCTACCGGTTCAACGGGGTGGGCTTCGAGCGCTTTCTGTGAAACGCCCGTTGGGGGTTGAATCCCAGGCTAATTTTGCGCGGCCTCGAGCCCAGGGACCTGGATGCTACATAGGAGGGAAAGCACGATGAGCAGCAGGCTGAATTCGATGAAGGTTCGGCGGTCCGAAGTCTCCGGGGCGCCCGAACCCATGGCCCGGAATCCCATGACCAGTCCGACCAGCAGCAGCATGGCCTCCCCGGTGATCGTCCAGGCCAGAACCATCTCCAGGGTCAAGAGGCCGCGGCCCTTGCGGGAAAGGGCGCGAATGCCGCGCGCCCCGTCCAATTGCCAGAAGGGCAACAGGTTGAACAGGTTCAGCAAGCCTCCCACCTGGGCGATGGCGGCGAAGATGCCCATGCCCGTGGCTAGGAAGATTCCGTAGCTAGCCAGGGCCGCGCCCAAACCCCAAATCGGGCCGGCCAAACCAACGTGGGCTTCCTCGCGTACGCTCGAAGGGTATTGCTCAAGCCGCACGAAGGCACCCAGCCCGGGCACGAACATGGGGGCCGAGGCCCGGATGCCCAGGTGCCGCAGGGCCGCCACGTGGCCCATCTCATGCACGTACATCATGACGATGAAACCCAGGGCGAACTGCCAACCCCAGATGCTCCAATAGACGCCCATGGAGAGGAACATGGAAAAGATCGTGCTGGATTTGGTGAGGCCCAGCAGCAGCAACTTTCCCTTGGTCGCCACGAAGGCCAGCAGGAATTTGAATTTCCAGAGGGTGAAGCCAATCACGCCCAGGGAGGCCAGCCACTTGGGGGCGGGGCTGGATTTGTGGGCGACCTCCTTACCGCAAAGTGGCGCTAGCTCTGCGATTCGAGCGTTGATCTTGGCGGATTGCGGCGCGTGGTGTGGCAGCAACTCCAGTGCGCCGCGCCAAACATCGCGCTCCTGGTTCCACTGTTCCGCCTGGCGCAATTCGTTGGCCTGCTTGGAGAGTTCCCCGAGCCGCTTTGCGTGCACCAAGCGCTTGCAGGCGGGACAGGTCAGAATACCTGGCGCGATTTGAGCCCCGCAGTTCGAACAGTCTTGGTCGGACTTAGGCGGGTTCATCGCTGGGGGGGGCCAGTGCCCCGGGGGCAGCAGGTGCTTCCGGATCCTCCGCAGTGCCATCCTGGCGGAGTTGATAGGGCCCGGCCACAACGATGTTGTGGCGCCGGTTCATGCTCCAGGCCTGATGGAGACCAAAGCCGATGATCAGGATACCGATGAGATTCCCTGCTGGATCGAAGAACGGGATGGACAGGGATACAAAGATGGCGAAGAGCAACTTTACGGCGGCGGGCGAATCTTGCAGTGCCCCCGCGCTTTCAGAATCCATGTTCGTGGGATCTCCTATGGACATGTACAGGTCGGGCACATAGTTCGCGGAGATCCAGAAGTAGGTCATCAAGACGGCCATGATTTGGAAAGGCCAGCCCCCCCGGCCGCCCGAGCCAGCACGCACGGCCCAGCCCACCATGTAACCCACCAGGATCGCATACCAGATCGCCGCGCCCGCCAGGCCGGCGGCGGATCCCATCAGGATGGCGATCATATACCCGCGCAGCCCCGCGCCCTGGGCCAGTTGCCCTTGAACCTGGCCAGCGCAGCCACCGCATGCGATGACCTCCCCGCAGGTGAAGTACTCCCCAGGGAGGGGGCCCTGGCACAGCTCACAGTTGGCGGCCGGATCTTCCGCCGGGGCGTCGAAGTCGAGTTCGGTGGAGGGGTCTGTACTCAATGGAATGGGGGGGGCTGGGTGGGGAAATCTGTGTAAGGCCCTAGCGTAGCCTCAGGCACCCCGTGAAGCACGGACTCCGGCCGTAGATCCTCTTTCCAGCCCGGTTTGACCCGGAGAACGCGCTGCCTTGCGGGGTAATCCTGACACCGAATCCCGCGTCAGTCCTTGCGGGTGAAGTTCACGAAGCGCCCCTCTTCGAAGCGGTACACACCCGAGGTGGTTCCAAACCAAAGTTTTCCGCTGCGGTCCTCTTTGATGCTTGGCACCCCACCCGTGCCCAATCCGTCCTTGACGGAGAAGTAGCGGAATTCTTCACCATCGAAGCGATACACGCCGCCGCCCTGGACCGAAGCGCCGAACCAGACGTGGCCCAGGCGGTCCTCGTGGATCGCCATGAATCGGCCCCAGCCGGTGTGTTTCGAATGGGTGGCGCTGCGAAAGTGGGTGGTCATGGTTTTGCCGTCAAAGCGACTGACGCCCCCGTCGGAGGTGCCGAACCAAACGTCGCCGCGGCTGTCCTCGAGAATGGTGCAGACGCGGTCGCTGCATAGGCCGTGGCTTTTTTTGGTGTAACGGGTCCACTCACCACCGTCGTAGCGAACCGCACCCGCCCCGTCCGTGCCGAACCACAGGGCGCCATCCTTGGCCTCAAAGATGGAGTACACCATTTTGGGTGTGAATTCGAAGGCCCCCTTGGCTGCGATCGCGGGCATGGGGAAGGGTGAAAAGGCCTTGCCATCAAAGCGGAACACCCCATCAAGCGTTGCGATCCACCAGCGCCCATTGCGGTCCTGCAGGACCTCCCAGATATCCCGGTGGTCTCCCGCTTGCGAAAACGTGCGCGTGATTGGCAAGTCCCCATAGTCCGAAAGCGTCGTGAACGACTTGCCGTCATACACGGAAACGCCGTCATTGGTACCAATCCAAAGCGAACCATCCTTCGCCTGAACGATTCCCCGAATCAGGTTCCCGGCCAGACCATCCTCGGTGGTGAAATTCACAAACTCCTCCCCGTCAAAGCGGATGAGTCCCTCAAGCACCGTGCCGAACCAGTGATTCCCCTCGGAATCCTCAAAGGGGGCGCCCGGGTACTCAGCCAGTTGCTTGGGGGTCTCTTGCTGTGTCGGAGCCTGCTGTTCCGCCTTCGGTTTGTCCTGGCTCCCGGAATCCGGTGAAGCAGGGTGGGGAGGGGAGCCAGCGAAGAGCGTCAGAGCGAGTAGGGCGATGGGGATGTGCATGGTCTATCGAAAAAAATGGCAGGTAGGAGCCCAGTTCTACGTCCCCGGCAAAAGACTACGAGTCACGGCATTGTAACGGGTTTCCGTGCAATGGCAGCACCGGCCACGGCACGGTGAAACCAGTGACCGCCACCTGGACACCTGGATCCACAAACGAGGATCTCGCGGATCAATCCTGTTTGGCAGCCCGATAGCGCTCCAACCCATCCTGCAGGCGTTTCCGGAAATCCTTGTTGGCGACCTCGGGGAGGAGTTCCAGGCCCTCTTCCGCGCTGGCGATGGCGCCATCGATGAGCCCCATTTCGAATTGCACGAGGGCGCGCACCTCTAGGATGAGGGCTTGCGTAATGGGGGCGTGATCCGAAGTCTTGTCCACGTCATCCACGATCTCCATGGCGAGTTTCGGAGAGCGCGTGTGTAGCTCCTCCTGGCTGACCAGGTGGCGGGCGATCTCGAGCAGCTCTTCGGGGTCCTTGGTCTTCGAGACCAATTGCTGCGCGCCCATTTGGGTGAGTTCCTTTTCCAGGGCCTGGAAGTCTGTGGTACGACCCGTGGCCTTGTAGCAATCGATCAGGACGTTCATGGCGGAAGCCTTGTAGGGATCCAAGGGGCCGAGCACACGTCGCTTCGCGGACAGGCTACGCTCCGTGCATTCTATGGCCTCGGGTATGCGGTCCGTTTCGGAGTACAACAGGCCCAGATTGGTCTGGGTCCCGAGACTCTCCCGAGACTCTTGTTTCCCGACGGAGGCATCCCGTTGCAGAACGTCCAGGTAGGCCTCTTCGGCCTTGGCGAATTGTTTGGCCTCGTAATAGGAAAGGCCCAGCCACCGGAGCCCCTGACGTGTTTGCTTGTGATCCCGCCCCCGTTGTGCCTGGGTGATTTCAAAATCGATGAGCATGAGAGCGGCGGACTCTTCCTTGCGATCCA
>JARGOW010000235.1:0-1474 GCA_029212955.1 Planctomycetota bacterium
TCAGACTCCAGATTGCAACTCGATCACGAGTTCCCTGCCACCCGCGGCTTCCACGGTGCGCCCTTCCACTTGATCCGCTCCCGGGACCTGCCAGGTCAGGTTCAGACTGCCCACGGGAACCAACGTGGGTCCAAAGGTGCCATCCTCGTTTGCGGTCAGGTAGGTACGCAGGGCCCAGGGGCCTTCGTTCCATTCGAGGGTCAGATCGGACACCCGTGGCGCACCATCCCGCGGCAGCGTCGTTCGCAAGGTGACAAAACGGGAGGGAGGATCCAACTGCGCGGGCAGTTCGGATGCCAGGATCTCACGGCTCAGCATGCCCGCCAATCCCTCGGCCTTGAGTTGCACGTAGTAATCCCGGCCCCTTTGCACTCCGAATTCAAACTCCCGGCCAGCCACGAGCGGCTGCTCCTCCGACCAACGAGTCGCAAAAGGATCCCCCCCAAAAATGCCACCATACGAGGTGCTGAGAAGAACCGTCCAGCCCATCGCTTCCTCTCCTTCCCCGCTCCAAAATCCGCGCACGGCGGAACCGTTCGGGTCGGGCAAGTGCAAATCGAAGCGGGTCACTTCGCCAGCGACCACTTGACAGTTCATCGGGAATTTCCAGTCTTCGGTCACCTGAATCGTGCTCCCAAAGAACTCGCTATCGAAGTCTTCCACCGTACGCAGGATCCAATCCCCTTCGGGTACGCCGCTGAATCGGAAGGAACCATCCTTCCCTGCCCGTTTGCGCCGCAGCTTGTGGAATTCGTGATTGAGAACCAGGAAGGCCCGGGGAACCGGTTGCCCCAACGAATCCAGGACGGTCCCCTGCAGCTCGCCACCCCCATTCATCTCCAACACGATTCCGGCCTGCCCTTCGCCCGCCTTGTAGTCCGGGAGCACAGCCAAAGCATCGGCAAAACCGCGTGCGCTGGCAATCATGACAAAGGCCCCATCGTGGGGGTGGTTCACGAAAAAAGTACCGTCCTTGGCGCAGTCCTCTTTTTCCGCGGGGGATTCCCCGGCCCGACTGATCGCGTTGCCCTTGCGGCTCACCCGCTCCGGCTTCACTTGCCGCAACAGGCTCACCTCGGCGCGCACCCGGGGCTTTCCAGGAGTGACCACGGTACCTCGAATCCCCGGCGCGGGCTGCAGTTCGATCACCCAAGGCTCCGGTAGGGATCCCGCGTCGGCGACTTCGAATTCGCGGATCAGATGACCCTGGGCTTGCACTGTGATGGAGGTGGGGCCCCAGGAAGGATCGGGCAGGCTCAACTCGGCCGAACCCGAACGCTCCTCCATGCTTCCTTCTCCGCCCTCCACCGATACGTCGATCACCACCGATTCGATGGGCTGGCCCTGTGTGCCTTGAACTTGCAGGGTGCGCACCACATGGGGTACCGCCTCGAGTTGGATCACCAGTGCACCCATGTCCTTGGGGAGCGATGCAATTGCATGGCTTGCATGGCGGAAGCTGCGATCATGAACG
>JARGOW010000235.1:1484-3005 GCA_029212955.1 Planctomycetota bacterium
CAAGCGAGCACCGGCAAACCGCAACAGGTTCTGGCTCGTCCCCCAGTGGCCGTCCTTCCCGACCAAGCCGGAGGAGGACATAAACTCCCCCTTCAACACCACGAACGCGGAGGCCAGGGGCTCTCCATCCGCTCCTAGGATTCGCAGGGAAGCGGGCTCTGCCTGGGCCGACTCGCTCACAGCTCGAATGTCCATGCGCTGGCTGAGCAGCCCCTCCACCACAGTGAAGGCTTGCGAACAAAAGAAGGGTCCATCGCCCTTATCCTGGGTCCACATGCGGTACTCCCCCGGGGGAACGCCCAACATGCGGTACTTCCCCAGCCGACCGCTGCGGGTTCCACGCAAATCCAAGGCGGAGAAAAGGGTGAGTTCCGTTTCGACCTCCTGCCCATCGCTGTCGCGGGTCACGGGGCAAAGGGCCACCCGCTTCGTTTTCAGTCCACGGCCATCCGCGTCTTGCACACGGCCCTCCACGCCTCCCGAGCGGGAGAGCATCACGTCCCCCAGGTCCACATCGGCCCCCACCTCCAAGGCTGCGGTCAATTCCCCAATGCCGAGCCGGGGGCCCTCCACACGGAAGTCCACCACCCCGTCCTCTCGCAGTAGGTCAGACTCCCAGGCTGCAATCCCGTCGCTCCCGGTCACTCGCCGCATTTGCGAGGCGAACAGGGCGGCCTCCAAAGATCCCATGGACAACAGCTCCCCGTGGCTGTTTTGCAAATCCACGGAAGGACGCGGGTTCACGGTGGCCCCGGCCACGGGAGCCCCTTGGAAATCCACGACGCGCATGCGAACGCGGGTGATGGGTTGGACTGGATCCGCTGACGGGGCGGGTCCTTGAACCGGACTGCGCTGTCCGGTTTGCGCCACTTTGGACTCCAAGAACTCCCCTTGGGGCGGCATGGGTCCAAGGTCCGGCTCTTGGACCAGATCCGCGGGGGCTGGTGCCTGCAAGGGCGCATGGTTCTCCCCCGATAGCGACTCCCCGGGCAAGACAAAAGGCAGCGCGATCAACGCGGCAACGAGGACGAGTGAGGTGAGTTTCCAGGTGAGTGACATGGCGATCCAGGGGGCTAGAAATCCGGAGGCTGCCGCGCCGCCGGCCGCCGCCTGGGCCCCGCCGCGCCAGCGTGGCACGGCCAGGGGAGCCAGGGCGGACAGCCAGGCTTGGCGGTCGCCTCCATGGGTTTGGTCCAGCCGTTCTTTCAAGCATTCGAGGGCGCGTTTCTTACGCCAGCGCACGGTTCCCGCGGGCACGCCCAGTTGGTTGGCGATGGCGTTCAGGGCCATGCCATCGAAGTAGTGCATTCGCAAGACCTCGGCCAACTCGGCGGGCAGTTCGCGCACCAGGCGCGAGAGCAACTCTTGGGTTTCCAGTTGCTCGAGCCACTCCTCCGGGGAGCGCTGCACAATGGCCTGGCGATCCCGGGCCAACTCCGTCTCCCGCGAGCGCCGCGAGCCTTCGCTGCGATGCAACATGCGGGCCGCGTTGCGCGCTACCGTGGCCAGCCAAGGCCTTAA
>JARGOW010000235.1:3020-6367 GCA_029212955.1 Planctomycetota bacterium
CGGCAAGGTACGTTTCCTGGGCCAGGTCATCGGCCCGGTTGGGATCCCCCAACAGGCCGGCGGCCAGGCCCCGAATCCACTCACCCTCGGCGAGCAGGCGCTCAATCTCTTTTGCTTTCGTAACGGCTTCCATCACCCATCGGAATGCAGCCGCCACCAAAACGTTGGCGAGTTCCCGGGTTTTCCTAGTGGCATAGAGGATACCTGCCAGCGGACACAATTTCCTCGTACCCGGGTTGGGGTGTCCGTTGGGATCCCCAAGGGCGCACTGGGCCTCGCTGAGCATGCTCCCGCGCTCCAGGCCCCGGACCTTCCCCCGCTCTTGGGCACCCTGTGCTACCTTGGAGGCATCATGAAAAACATTCTCCTACGCCTGCTGCTCCCTATTCTCGCAGTGACCTACGCCTCGACCTCCCAGGCCCAGCAAGTCCTCTTCGAAGACGATTTCTCCAATGGAATTGCCAATTGGACGGTCCAAGCGCCATGGCACCTGGCCGCGGCCAATGATATGTGCACCGCCCAATCGAACCCGCCCGCACTGTTTGGCGCCATGGCCCGGGTAGGAGATTCGGACTGCACCTTCCAGTCGATTTGCCTTTGGCAAGACCCTTGCTTTCGCACGCGCAAGATGTCGACCGCCCAAGGCATTGCCATTCCGGCAAACGCGACCAGCGCCAGCCTGGAATTCGATTCCTTCGTGGACGCCGAGATTTACCCCTTTGATTCGGCCGAGGTTTTCCTAACGGTTTCCGGGGATTCCACCCCCTATCTGGTGGGTCGCCTGGAGGCCAACCGGGGCAGTTGGGATTCCGTCCAACTCGATCTCAGCCCCTGGATTGGGGAAGAGGTGAGGATCGCATTCGAGTTGTTTGTCTACGACGATGAGGTAAACAATGGACTCGGTTGGCTTGTGGACAATGTGCGTGTTTCGGCCGATGGTCTTCCGCAGAATTACTGCATCGCAGCCTCGAACAGCGCTTCCAATACCGGTGCTATCATTGGACATACCGGGAGCTTGTCCCTCGCCCAAAACAACTCCGCCCTAACCCTCGAGGATGGCCCCCCCGGCCAGTTCTCCGTGTTTTTCTATGGGCCTGGGCAAACGATGATCCCCCTCTCCCAGGGAATCCTCTGCGTGGCCGGTGACCAAAACGGATTCCGAAGGTTGTTGCCCGGTGCACTCATCGATGCCGGTGGTGCCGTGAGCTTCCCCGTCGACTTTTCTGCCCTGCAGGGTGCCCATGCGATCTCCCCTGGCATGCAGGTCAATTTCCAATGCTGGTACCGGGATTCGGCCCAAGGCCAGGGCACGAGCAATTTCTCCAATGGCCTTGCGGTGACTTTCCTTCCCTGATGGCCGGCACACCACCCGGCGCTGCCGATCGAGGCCTACGGCCCGTTCTTCGCCGACTTGTAGATCTACGATAAAATGGGATTTGGGGCTCCCGATCCGGGGGGCCCACCCGAAGTTTCCCCTGCAAACGTCCGATGGTCCCTTCGACTAGGCGGGCTTTACCTTTTCCCCGTTCCAGCAGCCAAATCCACCGTCCAAATTGACCAGGGAGTCGTAGCCCTGTTCGGTGAGATACTGGCAGGCGGCGGCGGAGCGGACTCCAGCGGCGCAGTAGACCAGGGTCGGGGCGTGGTCCCGGGGTAGTTCGTCGGCGCGGCGCGGCAGGTCGTCCACGGGAATCAGGATGGCGCCGGGGATGATTCCGGATCCGGTTTCCTGGGGGGTGCGCACATCCAGGACGCGGATGCCGTCCTGGACCAAGACCTTGGCTTGCTCGGGGGAGACGTCCACCCACAGGTGTCCCTCACGAACGTGGCTGGGCATGAGGTATTCGCCGGCGGCCAGGCGGGCCAGGAAGCGACTGTTCATGCCAACGCGCTCGGCCAGTTCTTCCGTTTCCCGACCGCTGGATCCACCGCCTTCCTTGCGCAGGCGGTCCAGTTGCTCGGTCACCTCGTCGAGCTTGGAACTGAGGGAATAGACCGCGAGCAGGGCGAGAATCGCTAGGGAGAGGGCAGTGATTTCCATGATGGACCCGAGCCTACCGAATTCTAACGTGCGCGGGAGGGTCCTTCACAAATCCCCGTGGCAATGCGGGCCCAAGGCCGGGAGCGTTTCGAGTGGAAGCCGCTTGGAGGACGCCGAACGCTTGGCCCGCCCCCAATCTCTCAGCAGAGTTTGCGCATGAGCGCTTCCAGGGGCCCGCGTCGGAAGCGGCCCAACCATAGGTAGGAGAACAGCATGGCCATCGCGTAAAAGGCAAACGAGCTGCCCACAGAGAAAGGCAAGGTTTGGTTTTCCAGACGGCCAAACGCCTCGAGCACACCCAACCCCAGGAAAACGTGGGCCACGTAGAGCGTCAGCGCCATCTGCCCCGTGGGGACAAACACCGCAGCGAAACGCGGCCACCGATCGGCCACGGCACACGCGAGCGTGATCACAAAAGTCGCAAAGCTCATGCCGAACAGAACGAACGCCGGCGTGGGCGGCAGTGATGTGGTCATCAGCAAGTGACCCGCCCGAATCTTGAACCACAGCTCGGGTGCCCACGCGGCCTCCACGATCAGAATCAGCACGCATTCCACAAATGCTGCGGCCATGAGCCACTTTCGCAAGCCGCGATCCCTCAGATCCAGGCGGCCCAACCACAGTCCAAATACGTACAACGCGAACCAGGGCAGCACCGGATGGAACCCATCCAACACCGCATTACGAAGGAATCCCAACGCGCTGTGATCCTGGTATTCCAGGGTCAATATGTTCCAGTGCTCAAAGTAGCTACCTAGCAAAAGGAAAGCAGCTCCGCCCCCCACCACACCCAACCACACCAGCAGTAGAATCCCTTCCGATGCGAACAAGAGGCTCGCTCCCAGCACCAGCCAAAGCCCATAGAAGTGGAGGATGTCCGCGGGCCAAATCGCCAGAAACGCGGATCCAGAAAGGAACAGAAACACCCCGCGCTTCAGCAACGCGACCCGGGCCGCGCGCCGCGCACCGCCTTCGTCGCCGAGCCGAGCCCGGGTCGATCCTAGGCTGGCGCCCAGCCCGGCCAGGACCACAAAAGTGGCGGCCGCGCGCCCCTGGAGCGACTCGGTCAGGAAGCCGAGCCAGTCCGGCCCACGCCCCGAGGCCCCCATGGACAGTTCGAAGTTGACGATGACCATGCCCAGAAGGGCCACGGCCCGGGCCAGGTCCAGGCCAAGGATCCTGGTGGATCCCGCCTTGGGGGGCCCCTCCAGGGGCCATGGGTGGCTTTTGCTCGGCATAATGACAGTAACTACCACTTGTTACACTCATTGCCAAGCCCCCGCAGTATGCTTTTACAAAGCCCCAC
>JARGOW010000236.1 GCA_029212955.1 Planctomycetota bacterium
CCCCCTTCCGCCGTTTCCGGCATTCCGCCCGGATGGGGGACCCCGATCGGCCTTGGCTTCGTTCTTGGCACGGGAATTGATACCCTCTGGGCCCCACGGGGTAGACTCCAGCCCCCAGGTCCCAGCACCCCCGAAAGCACCCCCCAGGCAGCGCCTGAGCGGGGCAACTCCCCTCATATGATCGAAGTCGCACACCTCCACCGCCGCTACGGAAACCTGGCTGCCGTGGATGATCTTTCCTTCCAATTGGAAAAGGGCGAGGTGGTCGGATTCCTCGGCCCCAACGGCGCCGGAAAGACCACCACCATGCGGATCCTCACCGGATTTTTGCCCGCCACCAAGGCGGACAAACTGATGGTGGCCGGATTCGATGTCCTGCGCCAATCCATGGAGGTCCGCAAGCACATCGGGTACCTGCCCGAATCCGTGCCGCTCTATCGCGAGATGCGTGTGGAGGAAATGCTGCGCGTCCACGGTCGCTTGCATGGCATGTCCAAGTCCGACCTTCGATCATCCGTCCCCGACGTCCTCGAACGTGTGGGCGTACTGGACCGGAGTCGTCAACTGGTGGGGCAATTGTCCAGGGGTTTGAAGCAAAGGGTGGGCCTGGCCGTGGCCCTACTACCCAATCCGGACGTTCTGATCCTGGACGAACCCACCAGCGGATTGGATCCGCTGCAACGCCGGGCGGTCCGCGACCTGATTCACGAACTGGCCCAGGATCACACCGTTTTGGTGTCCTCCCATATCCTGGCCGAGATCGAGCTGATCTGCCCACGGGTGATCGTGCTCAACAAAGGAAAACTGCTCGCCGACGGCAACCAGGCCGAGTTGCTCAAGCAATTGGCAAACCCCCTGGCTGTGCACTTGGAAGCCATGTGCGGGGACCCGGAAGAAGCCAAGCGTCTCCTGGCATCGATCCCTGGCGTTCAGGATGTGAACATTGGTGAGCGCACCGGCATCCACCAAGCCTTCGAAATCCACGGCGAGGGGGATCTACGCGAGGACGTGGGCGCCCTGGCATCGGTCAAGGGTTGGGCTCTCCGCGAACTTTCCATGAAGCGCCAAACGCTGGAAGAGGTCTTCGCGAACCTGATTCTAGGTGGGGAGCCCACGCGGGAACGGATTGAAGTCCAATCGTCCGGCGTCGACAAGGCACCCGCTGGGCCGGCCATGGTTTCTCTCGAAGTCTCCTCGGAGCTTAAGGTTGAACCCAGCAAGCCTGACAACCCGATGCCCACGGATGCCGCCCAACCCAAGCGCATTTACAGCCTCAACCCTTTCGACCGGGGGGATGTGCGCGACCTGAGCAAACCGGTGACGCAAGAGCCCACGCCCCAAGTGAACGTGGATACCCCGAAGCCAGAATCGGACTGCAAAACCGACGGGGAGGGCAACGCGTCATGAGAGGACCTTGGAATATCTGTCGGCGGGAATTGTCCGGTCTGTTCCTGACGCCCTTGGGCTGGATGTTGCTGGTGGTCGCCCTCTTCACCAGCGGCTTTCTGTTCTACGCGCAATTGGTGGATGCTAGCGGCAACGTGCGATACGCATTGGAAGGCGCCCTAGGTGGTGGGCCCTTGTTTTGGATGCTCATGATCACGCTGCCCCCCTTGCTTTGCATGCGTTTGCTGGCGGAGGAGTCGCGCACGGGGACCTTGGAATACCTTCTCACCGCTCCGGTCAGTGATGCCGCCGTCATCGTGGGCAAATACCTGGCCGCGACCCTTTTCATGGCCTTGCTTTGGTTGTCGGTCCCCATGTATGGGTTGACGCTTCATCTGCTGGGAACGCCTCCCGATTGGGTTGCACTTTGGGTGGCCTACCTGGGAGCGGTGTTGGTTTCCAGCTTGTTTGTCAGCATTGGCCTGTTTGCGAGCAGCCTGACCCAAGCTCCGCTCCTGGCGGCGTTCTTGGCATTCATCGCATGCACTCTCTGGCTCATGCTTCCTTGGGTGGTTGGCATGCTTCTGAGTCAGTTGCGTGACTCCCTTTCCCGCTTCGCCGAGAATTGGGAGACCGCGGACGCATGGATCCAGGGCGCCCTGGAATCCATGAACGTGTTCTCCCACTTCGGTCGTTCCTTTTTGCCAGGCATCCTGGATAGTTCCGAACTGGTTTTCTTTGTGACCTGGCCTGCGTTCTTCCTCTTCCTCACCGTTCGCTCCCTGGAAACCCGGAGGTGGCGCATTTGAAGCCCCAACACGCACATAAGAGTGGCGGGTTATCCCGCCTCATGATCGGTTCACAAGTATTGGTTTCAGGCTTGCTGGCTCTGCTGGCGGTCTTGCTGCTAAACCACCTTTCAGGACGCCCTGGAGTGGTCATTCGCAAGGACATGACAGCCAAGGAGGTCAACTCCCTGGATGTGTCCACCCAAAACGTGCTGAAGAACCTGCAGAGCGACGTGACTGTGGACGTCTTTTTCCGGGGAGAACAGCGCCCCATGACAGAGATCGTGGGGGAGGTGCAGGCTCGCACACAACGCTTGCTGGCTCGCATGGAAGGCATCGCCAGGGACCGCTTCCGGATTCACCAAAACGACCTTCGGGACGTGGCCGCCATCACTCAACGGACAGCCATGCTGCGCCTGCGCGGATTGGAAAACTGCGTGGTGGTCCACAGCGAAGGCAAGGTTGAGGTGGTGCGATTGTTCGGTGGATTGGCCAAATTTGATGTGGGCAACCCGAGCCGCGAAAACTACCGACCGCCGTCCGTTCGCTCCTTTGATGGTGAAATTGCGATCCTCAAAGCTATCCTCAGCGTCACCCGCGGCGCGCGCCCCAAGTTGGTGTTCACCACGGGCCACGGGGAGTTGGACCCCTATGGGGATGGTCCGGAATCCCTGGGTGCACTAGAAACACTTCTGCGGACCGATGGATTCATCATCGACACCTGGAACCCCAGGGAAGAACCCGATTGGCCCGAAGGCACGATGATCATGGCCGTGGTCGGCCCCACCGACGACATGGGGGAGGCCGCGCGCTCTCGCATTCAGCGGTTCGTGGATGACGGAGGCCGTTTGATGGTGGCGCCCGCTGCGGATCCCAACCAACTTCGCTCCAGCAAACTGGCTGAATGGGTCCAGGATTTCGGTTTAGAAATCACCGAGGGGACGGTCATGGAGCCATTCCCCGATCCTCTTGGAACGGGAGCTCTGCTCACCGGGGAGCGCAGTGTCTTTTTCCCCATTCGAATTGCCGACATGACGCGCCACGAGATTGTGGAGCCCTTCATGGATACGGATCGATCCTTTGTGGCCAGTCGAGCCCATGGGGTGCGCGTCGTTTCCCAGCCGGAGAAAGGCACCGGGCATTCCATGCCCCTGTTTTCGTCTGCCGGAAGCGTTTCCTGGCTGGATACGGTTCCGCTCAATTATGCCCATGACGCGGAAATCGAATCCATTCGAAGTTATGACTTGGCCGTCGTCTCCGAGTATTCCGACCTGACCCAGGAGTCCAGCGACTTTGGAGCGGAACGCAATCGCTCCAGGATCCTTCTGCTTGGATCCTCGGACTTCCTGGTGACAGCATTGCTTGAAACGACGGGGGGACAGGGTTCCAGCCGAGACCTGGCGCTCAACATGTTCAACTGGTTGGCGAGCCGGGAATGGCGCGTCAATATTTCCCCGCGTGATCCTGATCTGCGCCTGCTATCCATCGACAAAGTGCCCACGCTCAACCGGGTGGTGCTCTGGGGAATCCCCGGCACCTTCCTCATTCTAGGCCTCTTGGTGGCATTCCTTCGTTCCCGTGGCGGGCCCCAACGGGTCTAGGTTCCCAGCCCGGAATCCTTCAACGCTCCCATGAATTTCAAAGTTCTGATTTTCCTAGGCCTGCTCGTCGGCGGTCTCTTTTACCTGACCCGCCAGCAGCAGGAATTGGAATCCAACCTGGTCCAGCCCTACAACGGCCCTTTGCTCGAAGGCCTACGTGGGCAGGGTCTGGTAGAGATCCGTTGGGATCATGTGGAGAACAACACCCAGGTCGCGCTGGAACGTCGGGACGGTCAATGGTGGATCACCGACCCCATCGATTTCCCCGCCGCACCACACCGGGTCAAGGAACTGGTGGAGGGCCTGTTTCACAACGCCAGGGAAGTGCCGGCACCGGATACCGAGGCCGTGGCTTCGCACTTCGACCCACCCCGCATCGCGGTGACCTTGATTGAGGAGATGGAAGGCGGCAAGCGCAAGGAGCACCGCTTCCAGGTGGGCGCGCTGGATGCGGACGGTATGCAGGTGGAGATCCTGAAGGATGACCGCTATCTGCGTGTCCTACGCAATGTGGACTCGGCCCTTTCGGTTTCGGTGCACGATCTCCGCAAGCGCAGGATCTTCGACCTCAATCCCGATCGCTTGCTCACCATCGAACGCAGTGGGTTCTCGGACATGAGTGGAACCATGTTGGACCTGGCCTTCGAGGCCGGCCGAGAGGGGCCCACCTGGCAGCAGACTTCGCCACTAGCCGTTCAATTGGATCCGTCGGTAATGGCGGTTTGGGGACGTCAGCTTTGCACGATTTACGCGCAGGGCTTTGCCTCCGATGTGGAGAATCCGGACCTGATCAAATACGGGTTGCACATGCCCAACGCCAGGCTCAAGTTGACCGATGTGAGCGGCAACTCCCAGGAGCTGCTATTCGGCCAAACGGGTTCAGGCAATTGGGTCGCCAAGCTCGCGGACCAAAAACATGTCTACGGGCTCGTGCCCGATCAGGTGGCTTTGGTCATGGAGGATTGGTCCATTCTACGCGACACCCGTATGCTGCGGGCACACCGCGAGGACATTGAGACCGTCAAGCTCACCGGGGACCAAGGGGTGATTCGACTCACCCAGGGTCCAGCGCTCGACGACGACTGGACGGTGGCCTACCAACCCCAGGGACAAGGTGCTTTTGGCCCGGAATGGTTGGCAGAGAAAGCCAAGGTACAAGAGTTCCTCGGGCTGGTCGAGCAATCCGAAGTCACGGGGTGGTTGCCCACTTCCGAGTATGGCGCGGACAAGGTCTTCGCCCGGGGCGAGTCTTTCTCCAGGCTCGAGTTTGGATTCCGGCACATGCTCAAGGGAGAGATCAGCTCAGCCCTGGTGGGACCTGTGCACACCACGGACCAAGGAACCTCCCTGCGCACCTATGCCAAGGTGGGGGATGACCCCGTGGGTTTGATCCCCCTGGCCTTCCACGATTGGTTGAACCGCCCCCTGCAGGGTTGGCGCAGCCGCCTGATCTGGGATATCAAGGAAGGCCGAATGTCTCGCTTGCGACTGACCCACGGGGACAAGCAACGTGGCTACAAGCGCAAGATTCAGGGCACTTGGACCTATTTGGATGCGGATACCAGCCCCGTGGAGCTGCTCCCCGCCCTGGACCATTTGGTTTTCCTGCGCGCCGAAGAACACTTGGCCCCTGCGGATCCCTTAGGCCCCCAGGGCCCCGTCCGTGTGGAGTTCCTCGATGTGGAGGGGACCGAATACCTGGCCGAAATCGGGCCCGACGCCAATGGGCGGGTGCTGATCCGGGTGAATGGTCTCGTCTCTGTGGCACGGAACCAGGATCTCTACAGCTTGCTTGTGGGCATCGTGGGCGGGTAGCGACCGGGGGAGAGTCCACCCATTTCGTTGGGCGACCATTTGAGATTGGGCCGACCTTGTGGCTACAATGCCTAACAAATGGCGAACATCGAACATGGAAGAGGGGCGGCTTCGAAGTCCAACAGCAAGGGCGCTGGCGTCCCCGGACTGATCAAAACCCTTCAAGCGGGCCATTGGGCGGAGCGCTTTGCTGCCTGGAAGACCCGGCCTTCGCGGGCGGGCCGCATGCTGCCTTTCCCAGGGAACCTACACCCCAAACTGCAACGGGTGCTCCAGGATCAGGGAATCTGCGAACTGCGCAGCCACCAAAGCCAGGCCATCGAGCAGGTTCTCCTCGGCAAGGATGTGCTGATTGCTACACCCACGGCTTCGGGCAAAACCCTTTGCTATACGCTTCCCATCCTACAGCGCTTGCTGGAAACCGGAGGCCGCTCCAGGGCCCTGTTCCTCTATCCGACCAAGGCCCTAGCCCAGGATCAAACCGCATCCCTGAGCACGCTCGTGGAAGGCCTGGGCGAGGACTGGCACGCCTCGACCTACGATGGGGACACGCCGGTGGAGGTGCGCCGTTCCGCCCGGGATCGCGGGCACATGATCCTGACCAACCCACACATGCTGCACCAGGGCATTTTGCCCAACCATGCCAAGTGGGCTGAGCTGTTCCGTGATCTCGAGTTTGTGGTCGTGGACGAAGTGCATTCCCTGTCAGGCGTTTTCGGCTCCAGTGTGGCGTGCGTGCTTCGCCGGTTG
>JARGOW010000237.1 GCA_029212955.1 Planctomycetota bacterium
CCTGGAGTGCCTGGTTGTGGGCGACAGGTTTGCTGTACCAGGGGGCCAGCAGGTTGGAGTCCTGGCGATCGCTCAGCTTGCTTTTGGTACGGGGCTCAGATTCCCAGCTGGGCTCTTGCCAGTTGTTACACTGCAGTCATGCTCAAGCACAGACCGATTGCGGGAGCTTCGCCGCAAACCGCCTCTCTAGCAGCCAGTCATCGAGTCCTTGGCATTGCATTGGCATTGGTACTGGGTGGCGTTTCTTGCGCCTCGCCAGTTGGCGGGTCACCCAGTGCCAAGGAAATCGAAAACGTTCAGGATCCGAACGGGACTGGATCAACCGACCATTCGGGTGAACTGTTGGTGTATGAGAAACACCTCGATGGCGAAGATGGCGGGACACGCTTGGCATTCAAGATTGAAGAAGTCGTGCGCGTGCCCAGCTACTCGGTGTTCTTGGTCCACTTCCTGCACAAAGACTTGGGGCCCATTTGGCCGGGGCTGCGCATGATGGAGCAGGCGGGCATCGTGGCACGACAGCGGGGCGCGGTTGCGTACGGTTGGCTGAATCAGTGGGATCCTCAGGATGGGGTCGGGGTGATGAAGGTTGGCTACTTCGATTCCGAGGAAGCGGATTTGGAAACCATGCGAGAGTCTGAAATGGACTTGAGCTCAGATTGGGGGACGAAACTGCTTTTGGTGTCCGACCTTCCAATGCTCACCGGGCTCCTTGAACCCGAGTCGGCTGCGGCCGATTGAGTTTTCGCCCATCGCCAAGGCCCGGGAGGGGAGCTCACGTCGGATAAGAAAAGCCCGCGGTTCTAGCTGATGCCAGAACCGCGGGCGTCTGTATGGAAGTCGCTTTGGACCCGTCTCTAGTTGGCGCCGGCGGCGACCTTGACCAGGCGCGAGTAGAACTCGGCGCCTTCGCCTTCGGGGCGCTTGCCCATGCGGGCGGAGTCCGGATGGTTCCAGCCGTCCAGGTTGCGTTCGGGGTGGGGCATGAGGCCCAGGGCGCGGCCGGTGGGGTCGGTGACACCGGCGATGTGTGCGGTGGAACCGTTGGGGTTTTGCGGGTAGAGCACGTCGCCTTCGCCGTCGGGGGTGGTGTAGGCCAGGGCCAGTTGGCCGGCGGCTTTCAGGGATGCGAGGGCCTCGTCGTCGCGCACCACAAAACGACCTTCGGCGTGGGCCACGGGCACGGGGAAGCGCTCGCCGGGTACCAACCAGGGGCACTTGGTCTCCAGGGTTTCCAGGTGCACCCAGCGGCACTCGTAGTGGCCGGACTCGTTGGCGTAGAGCGCCATCTTGCGCGTGGAGGCGCTGGCTTCGGGTTCGAAGATGCCGGTTTCCATCAGGACCTGGAAACCGTTGCAGACGCCCAGGATCAGGCCCCCGCGTTCCAGGTGCTTTTTGAGCGTATCGCTCAAGAAGTGACGCAATTCGGCGCCCCAGGCGCGGCCCGCGCCCAGGTCATCCCCGTAGGAGAATCCGCCGGCGAAGACCAGGATGGAATAGGGGTCAAGTTTAGAAACGTCGTGGAGCACGTGATTCGTGTGAATCACGTCGGTGTCGGCGCCGCCGCGGGTCAGGGCGCGACTGGTTTCTTCCTGGCAGTTGGTTCCGGTGGAACGCAGCACGAGGGCTTTGGGGCGGGACATGGTATCGGGGGTTTTGGGGGTAGGAGCGGTGTCGAGGAGCGGGGTCGAACTAGGGGCGCGTTTGGAAGGCTTCCCGGACCTCGTCCAGGCTGGCTTTCAGGTGCGGGCGTCCCAGGGAGTCCTTGATGGAAATGCCCTTGGCTCCGGAAACGAAACGCCCGATGGGCGTGGCGGCGATGCCGCTCATCTTGCTTTGCAAGTGGTACTTCTTACCCGGCTCCACTTCGATCAGGAAGCGCGAGGGGCTTTCCGAGTAGAGCAGGGTGGTGTCCACGTCGTAGCCCTCGGGGAAGTCGTCGTGGTCGATGACCGAAAGGTCGATTTCGGCGCCCATGTCGCCGGCCATGCACATCTCGCTCAGAGCCACGGCCAAACCGCCCTCCGACAAATCGTGGCAGGCCGCGATCTGCTTGTACTTCATGGCACCGTGCAATTTCTCGAAGGTCGCCTTGGCGTAGCGCAGGTCCGGGCGCGGAACGTTGCCGCCCCAAAGGCCCATCAGATCGTGCAGCTCGGAACCGCCCAGCTCGGGTCGGGTGTGGCCCACGAGCAGGATCAGGTTGCCCTCTTTCTTAGCACCCATGGAGACCACGTTGTTCACGTTGGGCACCACGGAGATCGAAGACAAGTACAGGGTGGGGGGAATCGACAGGGTGGTGTCGCCCACGCGGTATTCGTTGTTGAGAGAATCCTTGCCGCTGATGAAAGGCGTCCCGAAGGCTTTCGCCGCCGCGTAGCATCCCTTCGAGGCCAAGACCAGCGCACCCAATTGCTCGGGTTTGTCGCAGTTACCCCAAGAGAAATTGTCCAGTAGAGCTGTCTTTTTCGGGTCGCCGTAGGTGGCAACCACGTTGCGCATGGCTTCATCGATCACCGTCTCGGCCATGGCCTGGGGGTCGAGTTTTCCGTAGCGCGCGTTGGCGGCGCAGCCCAGGGCCACGGCCTTTTTGGACTCGGGGCAGGGCTGCAAGACCGTGCCGTCGGAGGGCGCGTCGTGCTTGCGGCCGGACATGGGCCCGATCACCGAGTGGCCTTGCACTTCGTGGTCGTATTGGCGCACGATCCATTCCTTGCTGGCGATGTTGGGTTGGGCCAAGAGGCCGAGCAGGGTCGCCTTGGGATCTTCGATCTTGGGTGCGCCGGGGTCGGCCAGATCGGGCTTGGTCCAGGTGGCTTTGCGCAGGGGCTTGGGGGTTCCGTTGTGTAGGAATTCCAGGTCCATGTCGGCCACAACCTCGTCCTCATATTTGAGGACCAGGCGACCAGTGTCGTTGAATTCGCCCAGGGGCGTGGCTTCCACGTCCTCGGCAGCGAAGACCGCTATGCACTCCTCGAGCTTTTCGGGGGGCACGCCGAGCACCATGCGTTCCTGGGCCTCGGAGATCCAAATCTCGTCGGGGGTCAGACCCGGGTACTTGAGCGGCACGCGCTCCAGGTGAACCGTGGCGCCGGTGTTCTCCGCCATCTCACCGATCGCCGACGATAAGCCGCCCGCGCCGCAGTCGGTAAGACCGCGGAACAAACCCAGGTCCCGGGCGGTCAGCAGACCTTCCGCCACTTTTTTCTCGGTGATGGGGTCGCCGATCTGAACGGCGGCGGCCGAGGTCATTTCGCTCTCCTCGTCCAATTCGATGGAAGAGAAGGTGGCACCGTGGATGCCGTCGCGCCCCGTGCGTCCGCCGACCACTAGAATGATGTCGCCGGGAACCACGGTCTTGTGTGCGAACTTGCGCGGGATCAAACCCACGGTGCCCGCGTAGACCAGTGGGTTGGCCACGTAGCCCTTGTCGTACCAAACGCCGCCGGAAACCGTGGGGATGCCCATGCGGTTGCCGTAGTCGCGCACGCCGGCGATGACGCCGTTCAAGATGCGGCGCGGGGGCAGACTTCCGCGGGGGACGTCCTCGGCGGGCAGGTCCTGGGGACCCACGAAGAATGCGTCGGTGTTGGCGATGGGGCGCGCGCCCATGCCCACGCCCAGGATGTCACGGATCACTCCGCCGATGCCCGTACCGGCTCCGCCGTAGGGGTCGATGGCCGAGGGGTGGTTGTGGGTTTCGACCTTGAAGGCCAAGTCCATTTCCAGATCCTTGTCGAACTCGATGATGCCCGCATTGTCGTGGAAGACGCTGATGCAGAAGGGGTGATCTATCTCGTGGGTGGCCGCGGCGATGGTGGACTTGAGCAGGTTGTCGATGCGTTCGCCATCGAAGTCGATGTTGCCGCGGAAAGTTTTGTGCTGGCAGTGCTCACTCCAGGTTTGTGCCAGGGTTTCCAACTCGCAGGCGCTGGGCTCACGGCCCACGCTTTTGTAGTGCTCCTGGACGCAATGCATCTCTTCCAGGTTCAGGTAGAGCTGTCCGCCGGTGGACAGTTCCATCAAACCCGCGTCGTCCAAGCCGAGCAATTCGACCTCCACGCGACCCACGGGGGGGCGCGGGCTGGGCAATCCGTAGGCCAGGGTTTCGTCGCCCACGGCCAGGGTTTCGATGACCTCGTTGGCGAAGAGCTCGTTGCCAATTTCCGTCAGGCTTTCCTCCGATAGATCGCCCTCGATCTGCCAAACGTGGAAGGTTTGAACCAGGGGGGTGGACTCGCCGGGTATGAGTTCGAGCTGGGCCAGGGAACGCGTCAGCGTTTGGGCCACCGGGTCCATGACGCCGGGCTTGCGCGCCACGAGCATGCGCTGGCCACTGGGGGGCGCGGGCGGGGTGGCTCCGGGTTCGAAGGTCGCCGCCTCGTCCACCACGGGATCAGCGAGCAATTCGCCCACAATCTCCTGGACCTTGTCGGCGCTCAGTTCGCCGGGCAGCAGGAATCCCCGGCCATAGCGCACCGAGGTGGCGCCGGCGAGTTTCGGGCTCTGCTGGGCCAGGGCTTCGATGGCGGCCAGGGCGTGGGTGCCCTCGGGGTCGTCGAAGCGGGTTTTACGGAAGATTTCGATCCGCCAGGGGGCGGGGGCGCCAGGGGTCGGGGCCATGGAGAATTTTCCCAAGTCGGGGGGCTAGGGGGAGTTTGGGGAGGGGTTTCACCCTTGCGAAACCGCCAAATCCCAGGCTGGGATTGTAGGGACCTACCCGCCCGTGAAAAACACCGGATCCCGGGTAGTCGTACACAAATCCCACGGTCGTTGGGGGAGGCTCTCCGCCAGGGGGGAAGCCGGAGCTTTGGGCTGGCTCTTTACCCCAACCCCGCAGGACGCCGGGGGACGCTACCCTTATATTCCCCGCCCGCCACACCCGTGCCTGGATGGGCCCCGGGTGGGGGTGGGAACGGGGAATCCCGGTCCCCAGCCCTTCCCCGGAGTGCTTCGGAAACAAAAATGGGGGTGTCCCGTACCCTTGGCCCTTGCCCAGAGGGGTCCCAGGGGGGACCATGGTGCCGGACCCCGCGTCCATCAACCGAGGAATATCCGATTGAGCAACAAATCAAATGACAAGGGCCGCAAGGCCGAAAGCTCCCCCGCCATGGCCTTTGAGCGCCCCGTCCAGGAGCTCGAGGAGCGCTTGGCGGAGTTGGAGGAATTGTCCGGCACCACCCAGTTGGACATCAGCGACGAAATGGAGGCCCTGCGAGCCAAACTGGAAGTGGCTATCAAAGAGGCCTATTCCGACCTTTCGCCGTGGGACCAGGTGCGCGTGGCGCGCCATCCGGAGCGTCCCGTGGTCTCGGATATCATCCAGTTCCTGTTCGACGAATTCATGGAGCTGCGCGGGGACAAAGTCTATGGGGACGATCCTGCCATCGTCACGGGCTTCGCGACCCTGCAGGGTCGCCGGGTCTTGGTGGTGGGGCATCGCAAGGGCAAAACCACCAAGGAGCGTGTGGAGTGCAACTTTGGATGCGCCCACCCGGAGGGCTACCGCAAGGCCCTGCGCAAGATGAAGCTGGCTGAGAAGCTGGGCCTGCCCATCATTAGTTTGATCAATACGCCGGGAGCTTATCCTGGAATCGGAGCCGAGGAACGCGGCCAAGCCGCCGCCATCGCCGAAAACATCCTCGAGATGTTCAATCTGCGAGTGCCCATCGTCACCTGTGTGATCGGTGAGGGTGGTTCCGGCGGCGCACTCGGAATCGGGGTGGCCGACCGGGTCATGATGATGCAATACGCCTACTACTCGGTCATCAGCCCCGAGGGTTGCGCGGCGATCCTCTGGAAGGATGCGGAGCGCACCCCCGATGCTGCCGAGGCCCTGGGGCTCACGGCCTCCACGTTGACCGAGCTGAAAATCATCGACCAGGTGGTTCCCGAGCCCCCGGGCGGCGGACATCGCAATCCCGAGGTTTCCATGCAGAACCTGGGGACCGCTTTGGTGGACGCCCTGGACGATCTGGCGGCCGTCCCGATCGACGAACTGGTGGCCACCCGGCGCGAAAAGTTCCGACGCATGGGAGCCATCGAAGGTCGCTTCCCTGTCGTGTCGTAGAACGCCCTAGGCTAGGAACCGCCCAACCCCCATCGGGTAAACAGGAGCCGCCCCATCGCAAACAGCGCTGGGGCGGCGTCTGTTTGGCGTTGCAGGTTGTCGGGTCCTGGGAAGCTTAGGTCAACGCCCCATGCCGGCCAGGTATCCGCTTGCAAAGGCCCATTGCAGGTTGAAACCACCGCAGGGCCCATCCAGGTCGAGCACTTCGCCGCACAGGTAGAGGCCTGGTTGGATTTTGCTCTCCATGGTTTCCGGTCGAACGT
>JARGOW010000238.1:0-2811 GCA_029212955.1 Planctomycetota bacterium
AGAAATCCAATCCACCGTAGGCTTCGGGGATGATCAGCGACATGAAGCCGTTGTCTTTGAGGTACTGCCAGACCTCCGGGGTCAAATCACCCTCGCGATCCACTTGCTCGTTGTCGACCATGCGACAAACGGTCTCCACGGGGCCGGCGAGGAAGGCTTGTTCTTTTTCGGTCAAGCCCTTGGCCTTGAACTTCAAAAGTTTGTCCCAATCGGGCTTGCCGGAAAACAGATCCGCATCCCACCAGACCGTTCCTGCTTCCAAGGCTTCCAGTTCCGTGGCGCTGATGCGCGGTAGCATGGGGGCCAGGACTTTGAGCACCCTGGACGTGATCAGGCTTTGGCGCAGGGCGGGAATCATGAGCACTGCGCCGATCGCCACGAAAAGGCCGGTCCAGATCCAGATCCCCGAGGCGCACTCGCCCTGGGTACAGCGGTTCGAGAGGAAAAGAACGGAGGCGATGATGGCTCCGATGCCAGGTTTCCCCATGTAACCGAGTACGAGGAAAATGAGGGCACAGACCAGGAGAATTGCGAGGAGAGTCATGGGGGTATTGGGATACGAAGCCACCCTATAGTTCGACCCCATATGGCAGGGGCTTGATTCAGGGATTCCTGAAGGGGGATAGCCCTACGATATTTCCCGTGGTAGCGACTCAATCTTGAGCCAAACAGGCCCCAAAAGCACTAGGAACCAGCAGGTTCTGTGGGCCCTAAACGAATGCTGTGCCGGGGGACTACAGACCGAATTCCCGGTGCACCCAGTAGGGCCGGGAGAATTCCCAATTGCGCTCGGCCATGCCGCAGACAATCAGGGGGTAGAGGCGTTCGATGGCGCGGGCGCGCTCGGGAGGAATCCCCATGGATTCGCAGTACCCGTCCAGGATCGAATGCTCGGCTTCGGACAGGTCCCGGTTGCAGAGTCGGTGCCATTGCAGCCGCGCGGATCCGTGGCGCAGGTGGGCAAAAATATGCAACAGGTCCGCGTAGGGCAGGAAAAAGTCCTCGTAAGCGCCCCAGTCCAAAATGCCGTAAAGCGTGCCATCCGGCGCATTTTGCACGTGTTTTGGTCGCAGATCGGCGTGGTAGAAAACCGGTTGAAACTCCCAACCGACGAGTTCCTGGCGGCCTTGCTCGAGCATGGACATGATGGCGTTGGACGTGTCCAGCCGGCCAGCCAATCGGCTGATGCGACGGGCGCGTTCACCGAGCAAACGATCGTACATTTCGTCTGTCAGGACCTGGCGCGCACCGATTTTCATCTGGACCAGGGCGTCGGAAACCTGGCGCAGCATTGTCATCTGCTCCGGGGAATCCTCGACCAAATGGGCGCCACTCCGATCGGGCAAACGGCGCTCACAGATCAGCCAAAGGTCATCGATTTTGCCCATAAAGAGCGGTTCGGGCACGGGGACGCCAGGGTGTTCGCGACGCACATGTTCGAGCCCCTTGAAGTGCGATTCGGACAATCGAAACTTCACGTTTCCAAAGGGAATGTGAAGGGTCCAACGGCCCACGGGGTCCATAGGATCCGAATCCTGGACGGGTTTTGTCTGAACCACGCACACGTTGCCCCGGGTGGAGATGATGTGCTCGGCCACGGGCAGGGGTTCCCCGGTGCGCTCGGCCAGGCCTTTCAAGACTCGCTGAAGGCGGGTATGGCCCCGACCGCCCCGCCTTTCTCCAAGGAATACGAAGGAAGGGGTGAAGACGGGGAAGAGGCCCAGTTTGTGCCCGACCAGCTTGAGCTTGTTGCGCCGTTCCTTGGGGCCCACGGTCAAGCGGGGCAGCCCCCCGTGCAGGTCCACGATGTGGCTGCATTCGAGCCTGTGGGGGTAGAGCGCATAGCTTTGCACCGATTCGAATTCCCGGCCCAAGCGCCGCTTGAGCGCGGCGTGTCGGCCTTCACCCGGTTTGGGGAAAAGAGTGTTTCGGACCAGATCCCAGGGCCGGGTGATTTCAAACTTGCCCCTCCGGCCCAGGGCCCGCTTGTAGGCCATAGAGTTGTCCGCAATCCAGACGAATGCGTCCCGGGTCAGGGGATACAGGGCCTTCACGTCCCGGCCCCACAGTGGAATTTCCCCGTGGGGTCCCAGCTCCGCCACCACCAGGTCGAAGGAACCGGGCTCGAAGGGGAAGGGTCCACCCTGGGGAACTTGGCGGTAGCGAACCATGCCAGGGGAGTACTCGGCATCGCGCAGCCGCGCGAAATCCAACCGGAGTTCGTCGTGATCGCAAACCGTGGTGATGAAGCCGCCGTGGGCCAGGGCGGTGATGGTGCCACTCAAGGCATCGCCCAGGAACAGGGCCCGGCCACCGGCCACCCCAAGCATGGTCAGAAAGGACCCCCGTCCCTCCTGACCGATCATCAGAAACTCGTCCGCCAGCTCGGGCCGCATCTCTTTGAGCAGGGCTTCCATGTTCGCCTTAAAAGGCTGGAGGAACCGGCCCCGGGCGATGCCACGCTTCAGGGCGCCGTGCAGATCGAGCTTGGGCTCCACATCCCTGGGGGCCAGGTCGTGGGGGTTGTGTGAATTCGGCTTGGGCACGGCGGGCGGGGGCAGGCCCGCTATGATGCCAAACCTCGGGAGCTTGCTGCATGGCTTTGCGCAGGCAAGCTCAAGAATGCGCGGCCAAATTGAGAACCCACTGGGAAACCCTTGGCCATGGGGCATAAGTCCGTGGCGATCGGAGGTCCCGACTGCAGGGGCTCATTTTCGGAGCACACATAGCTAGATTCCTGTTCGGCCACATCCGGCAAAAATCAGGAATGTGCGGGATATGAGACCGAATGCATTGGCCGTATTGTTGGGG
>JARGOW010000238.1:2821-6321 GCA_029212955.1 Planctomycetota bacterium
CTAGCGGTATCCCCCCGTCAAAAACTCCGCGAAAGATCCTCTTCAGACCAAAAACACCACGTGAAACAGAATTCAACGAAACCTGGATGCCGAAGGGCCCAGACCTTGGCATGGGTCTTTGGCTTGTTGGGTATGGCCTGTCAATCGGAGCCGGATATCCCGGATTTACTTGCGGAGTCGGCCCAAGGCGACAAGAATCCGGTGCACCTGAAAGAGTCCTCACAATATGAATTTTCGTCTCCGGATCGCACGTTTTTGCTGCCGGCGGAGCTTACGGAAGTCTCAGCCCTGACCGACCTGGGTGACAATACGGTGGCCAGCGTTCAGGATGAGTTGGGCGTGATCTTTGTGATCGACACGCAGACCGGTGGGGTCGTGCATCGTTTGCCGTTCGGCGGCAATGGTGATTACGAAGGACTCACCCGGGTAGGGGAGAAACTCTGGGTTTTACGGAGCGATGGGATGCTGATGGAACTAACCCAGGATGGGAGCCAGTTCCGGGTGGAGCGGGAGGTCGTTCTCCATATCGAGCACGTGGATTGTGAAGGGCTGGGCTATCATCCGAAAACCGGGATGATCCTGGTGGCGCCCAAGGACAGGCCCAATGGATCAAAGGAAGACAAAGATCGGAGGCGCGTGTTTGCATTGGACCCGGCCACGGGCCAGTTACAGGCCGGCTTTGCATTGGATACCAGCAAGAAGCGGATTGTCCGCGAAGCCCGGGCCCTCGGCATTGACTTGCCGACAAGGAAGACCAAAAAGGACAAGGAAAAAGTCGACATCAAAGTGCAGTGGTCATCCATCGCAGTGCACCCTTCCACCGGGCGCTTTTATGCACTGTCCGCGGTGGACGATGCCCTCTACGTGTTTGACAAAAACAGCAGACTCGTACAGGTGGAGTTCTTTGCAGGAACGGAGATGCCGCAATTGGAGGGGATGACGTTTCTGCGCAATGGCGACTTGGTCGTGGTCAGTGAGGGCCGCGGTGGACCCTCTCGGATGCAAGTGTTCGTTGCGCAACCGAGGGATTCAGAGTAGGCGGCTGACCCATCCATCCTGTACTCGATAGGACCGATCCCATGGAATCTGCACTAGCCCAACTCATCGCCGAATTTGGAGGCCCCACACCCTTGCCCGCAGGCGGAGCGGCTGGTGTTGCGGCCATCGCCATGGGGGCTGCGCTCGGCACGAAAGTCCTGCGCATTTCAGGCATGCCGCAGGAAGGAACCGAATTGAGTCGGTTGCTCGATCGACTCACACCCCAGTATCGAACCGACTGCGATGCCTTTGAGTCGGTGCTGCTGGCGATGAAGCTGCCGCGCGAAGCCCCTGGCAAGGAAGTGGCCCTCGAGGATGCCTGGCTCGACGCCACTCGAGCGCCGGTTCAAGTCGCCGGATTGGCGCAGCAGATCGAGGAGGTTCTCGAAGGGTGCCAGGGGAGGGTGAAGGTTTCAGTGGCCGGGGACTTAAGCTCAGCCCTATGTCTGACCCGAGCGGGAAGGGAGATCGCCGAGGGCAATGCCCGTGAGAATGCATTGAGATTGGACCCTGAGGTCGCCCGGGAAGTGCTTTCTGACCTCGGATGAACCCCCTGGTTGGGCTTTTCGAAGCAGGCTAGATCGAACCGCGGATTGGCGGCGTGTAATTGGGCTTGGATTTCGCGGTGATCGGATGGGGCGGCTATGATCCCTCCCCATGAAAGTGTGTTGCATTGCCTTGGATTGCCAAGCCCAGGACTGGGAGGGCAACCTGATCTCAGCCCTGGAGCGCCTGCGCGAGGCAGCCCAGGCCGGGGCTCAGTTGTGCGTGCTGCCGGAGATGTGGCCCACGTCCTTTTGCCCGGAATTCAGTCAGGACGCGGAGGACTTCACAGCGGATGCCCTGGCCCAAGTGGCCGACTTGACATCCGAGCTCGGAATCATGGTGGCGGGCTCCGCCTATGGTCCGGTCATCCAGGGTCGCCCCACCAACCGCATGCATCTCTATGCCGAGGGAAGGTTGGCCTGGTTCTACGATAAGGGCCACCTCTTCAGTCCCACGGCCGAGCACCTGTCCTTCTCCCCTGGCCCAGAACCACCCAACGCCGTGGAAACCGCCCTGGGTCCCATGTCCGGAATCGTCTGTTATGACCTGCGCTTCCCCGCCTGGGTACGGCCACCGATTTTGGCTGGAGCCCAGGTTCTGCTGGTGTGCGCCCAATGGCCCATCGCTCGAACCAGCCACTGGCGCGCCCTGATCATGGGCCGAGCTGTCGAAGGCCAATGCTATGTGGTGGCTTGCAATCGTAGCGGGACGGCGATTGTCGGGCGCCGCCGGATGGAACTTCACTTCCCAGGCTCCTCGCTCATCGTCGACCCCGAAGGCAATGTATTGGCCGAGGGCGACGAGTCCACGCCGATGATTTTCGCTGACCTGGACCTCACAAAAGTCGAAGAACAGAGACGCATCCTTCCCGTGCAAAAGGACGAACGCATTCCTTAAGGCTGCTAGGTACCCAACAGGGGTGGGTGCGCAGGATGCACTTTCTAAGAGCGGGGTGGGTGCGCGTACTTCGCACGGAGGGATCCCATTTCCTTGCTGTGGGGCCCCCAGGCCGGGCCACGTGCCCAAATTGCGTGGCTAGGTTATGCTGGGGCCATGTTCTTCGCCCCATTGATGATCGTGGCCAGTCCGGCCTTTGTGATGCCCCCCCAGATTTCTGCCCAAGGCATTCAGGCTGCGGGAAGCGCGACGAAGGCGCCCGCCGCGGCGACGTTGAACCCACCGGTATGGGTGGTTGATGCCAGCGGCGGCGGGGACTTCCTCGAAATCGCGGATGCGGTTGCGGTGGCCGGGGAAGGCTCCTTGGTTTTCGTCAAGCCAGGAACCTATCACCTGCCCGTGGTGATCGATGATCGCAGCGTGGATGTCATGGCCGATGGTATGCATCAGGTTGTCTTGACTCAGCCCCTGACCGTTCAGAACCAGGGGCAGGACAAGCAGGTTTCCATCGGCGGGCTCGAGCTCCTGGAGGGATTCCTGATCGAGGACTGTCTCGGGCCCGTACAGATGCAGGACTGTCGCGTGCCCGCGACCAACGTGGCGGTGGGGCCTCCCCCCGGCACCATGTACAACGAGTGGATTCTCTGCGGAATCGGTGAGTCCAAGCAGACGGTCCGCAACAGCAGCGGTGTGAGCTTTTCCGATTGCGAGTTCCACGGGGCACCGGGCATCGACGCCGATGGTTCGGTGGTGGATGGCATTCCCGGGCAGCATGGATTGCTGGTCGAGGGCTCCCAGGTCGCATTGTACTCGTGTTCGTTGGTGGGAGGCTTCGGCGGCATTGGCTTTGGTCCGGGTCACTATCCATCCGTTTCTGGCTCCGGCGGCGACGGCCTGCGAGTCAAGGGAATGGGATCACAGGTGACGCATTGTGGTTTGGTTGCCGACGGAGCACCGGCCGGTGGTGGCATCGGAGACGTCTCCACCGTGACCTTTGGCTGCGATGGGATCGGGGTGCG
>JARGOW010000239.1 GCA_029212955.1 Planctomycetota bacterium
TGAAGTGCTCCAGCGTTTCACCGCCGCCCTAGCTGCCAGCAACCAAGAAGTCCCCAAGTGGCTGGAAACAGTCACCGCCGAATCCGCCATCAACGAGGTTCAAGCCGCCCTCTTCGCCATGACGTGATACTGGGTTGGCGAGGCCCAGTTGGGGTCTCTCTCCGGTGTGCTCGACACCGAATCCGCATGGATCGGCAAACGTGAGGTGGTTGAAGTGAAGTTCGACCCGGCGCAGATTTCCTACGCCAAGTTGGTCGAGTTCGCTGTGGCCAACTCCTGCGATCAATGGATCTACGCGACCACGGATGAGCAACTTGCCATTGCGTCCAAGGCGGTGCCTGGCAAGGTGGAACGCTTCTCCGGAAAACCCCGCGCGGCCAAGGACAGCGACCAGCTTTATTACCTTCGCAAAAGCCTCCTGCGCTATCTGGCATTGACTCCAGCACAGGCCCGCCGCGTAAATGGTGCCATGGGACTGGGACAGGACCCCAAAGTGTGGCTCTCCCCACGCCAACTCGCCCAGATCCCGGCCATCACCAAGGCGTTGGCCGAAGAATCCAACCCCCTGCGAGAGCTCAAGCGCCCCGGCCAACTGCTGGAACTGGCTGCCTACGAGCGCGAACTCCGCCAGGCACTGGAAAAGAAGTCCGAGTGAGCCAAGTAAGGCCGTTTCGATCCCGATGAATTCTGGGAGTGGTGGTCCCTCTGACGTGCCCCACGGCGTATCTTGGGCCCACCATGGAAATCAGCAACAAGACCAACCGCCCGCTCCGGGTTCCCCTCCCCGGCGGCAAGAAGCTCCACTTGGCTGCCAACGGCAAGGCCAAGATCACGCCTAAGGCCGCGGAGCATCCCGCGGTTCTCAAGCTCATCGAAGAAGAAACCGTGACGATCATCCACCGCGGTCGGGGCCGAGGTACCAAGGACGCTTCAGGCTCCGCAGGCGTGGGCGGGTCCCAACGCGGCCCCGCCTCCGGCGGCATGCGCCACACCGGCGACCGCTAATCGAACTCGAACGATTCCACAGTCACCCCGCGCCCGCTGCCATGCCGACGCGGGGTGGCTTTCTTTGTGCCCGGGTACCGGCCGATACTTCCGGATCCGGATCACTCAAAACCATTCGGTGGCGCATCCATGATTTCTCCAAGCCTAACGCGTAATGCAACTGGCTCCGAGTTGCCCTGCCACACTAACGCAGTTTCAACTTGTGCGGGGTCCCCGCCCCATCGTCAACCGTGAAGTGGAGTGTTGCCTCACACCGACGTCCATCCGCGGCCTCAGCCACCACGGTCAGTTCCCCAAAGGGTGCAAAGAACCAACGGCTGACCTCATTGAATGCAAGGGAATCTTCCAGCACGAGCATCCCGTCTTGCTGGGTGACGACGAGGCGGACCGGCACATGCAACGGCCGATCTTTTGCATCCAGCAATACAATCCCAATCGACCCACCTGGGACCAGATCCAGACTGGTCTCCGTCCGCTCACCTACGGCAACGTTCACCTTGAGGTTTGTCGGTCCACAACCCGCTGCTAGAACTTTCAGTGTGTATTCACCCGCTGGAAGGTTCCTTGCTTCGACCCTCATGGCTCGCATGGTCACGTACCAAGCATTGTTCTCTTGGTCAAACAATTCGACCATCGCATGGTCCAGCGACCCCGGGTCGGCAGCATTCAAGTCCACCCGCAAAGCACCCCCTTCCTGGAGCAGGAGCGTTCCAAGATCCAATTGCTGGTTTTTCTCGAGCTCAATATCCCGCAGCCAAAGGACCGCGCAATCCATGGACTCGATCCGAATCGTAAATCGACCCTCGGGTAGATCGGGAATCTCAAAAGAATGTGTCTGCGGCGGAAGATGAAGCTCCGCGATTCCAAGTCCCGACGCCACGGAGCGCACGGCAATCTTGGTCGTCCCCAGGGGCTGGTAGCTCTCCAATCCACCCGAGATTTTCCCCGTGGGAGCTTGCTCGGGATTCAAAACCAATCGTACCTGCGTGCTGCCCACCTGAACGTCGTCCAACCACGCAAAGGGTGCCCCGCGCTGGGCCCAACCGCCCCCTGCCTGACCCCCTGAAGCGGGTTTATGAAGCTCCAACCGTCGCGGCTTTTCCCCGATCACATGCATCTTGAATGCCCCGTCCAGGTCGCATACCACCGATTTTGAGGGTTGATTGAAACCATCCATGGATCGCGCCACAACCACCCAGCGCCCCAAACCCTTGCCATCTACGTCCACGGCCCTACCGGAAATCGTGGGAAGGCCCACGAGGGTGTGATCCCATTGATAGCTTGCCCCATTGGCCACTTCGCCTTCCCGATGCGCCTTCTGTTTTCCATCGTAAGTCGAAGCCATGATTCGCACCTGGCCTGCGGCCAGTGGACCCAATTCGAACCGCCCTTCCCCATCCGTTTCCGTTCTCGGCGAGGCAAACGACGAGGCTGCCCTTGGAAAGGAAAAAGCCTTCTCGGTGCCCTGGATGAGCACCTTAGCGGCGGGTGACCCATCGGGGGTTCGGATCAAGCCTCGAATCCAAGCACCCGGCTCTAGCCGGATTTCCACGCGCCCGATTTCGCCCCCGGCAACGCGCAACCTTCCGGCCGAAACCGCGAACCCTGGAGCCTTGCATGCAAACTGCACCATTCCCGCCATAAGGCCACCGCAATGGAAAACACCCTCTTCATCGGTGATCACCTCCCGCGGCGGCTGGGGGCCTACAGGCCCATCCGGCCCCATAGTATCGAACCCGGTTTGGGAGCCCACACGGACTCTTGCGCCCGCGATAGGCTGGCCCTTGGGATCCAAAACAACCCCCCGCAATTTCACATCCGATCGTTCGAGCGTCAGGTTGAATTCGACGGTTTCCCTATCGGGATAGCGCTCCGCCCAAGTCCCCACATGTTCGGGGTAGAGTCCCAAAAACCCATTCTTGCGGGCTCCGATGAATCCCTCGTCCAGCAAGCGTTCAATGTGGAAGGACCCGTCTGGTGCGCTTTTCCCAACGACCGTGGGCACTTCTCGTGCCAGCGCATTCGTGATCCAGATATCGGCGCCGCCTACCCCTTGCCCTTTGGCATCGAGCACGAAACCTTTCACATCGATTCCATCCGCAAGTCTGAGAGTCGTGCGGTTGATCAAAGAAACCCGCCCTTCGGCTTCATTCCCCGTAGCAGTTCGAACCTGGACCGAAACGTGTCCACTTCGAATCCCGTACAACCCGTAGTGGCCAGCGCCAAGTCCATCGAGAAGGACTATTCCAGATCCATCGCTCTTTGCCCGCTGCTTCACTCCTTCGGGCCCAAAGAGAATGTAGTCGAACGAGATGTTTGCCGCGGGCGACCCATCGCTCCAAACCGTTCGGACCAGAAGCGAGGCGGTGTCATCGATCGAATCCTGCTCAAGTGCGTCTTGGCCGCTCGCCTCTTCGCGCACCGAAGCTTCCACCGAGACCAGAACGATATCGGGGTCAGACTCTTGCAATCCGACCGAAGTCAAAGCGGGCGCGCTATCGGCCGATTCCGGCCACAGGGCCTCACGCCCCAGAAAGGCGGCGGTGAGAATTACGAAAAGGCCAAGGGTTCCAAGTAAGATTCGTTGAGTCATGAGGAGGCCTCCAAGTTGGATTCCGACCAGGGAGCCCCCGGTCTTCGCTGCGACGAATGGTGTCAGGGTCGACGCGTGTGTTGTAATTTCGGTGCGCACCTGGGCCAGCCCGCGCTCGGTGAGAGTCAGGGCCAATCCGCCTGCAATGCCCGCGGGCAGCAGGTCGCGCAATTGCGCCAGGCCCCGGTGGAGCTGCACTCGCACGGTGGCCGGGGACGCGCCGAGCTCGCGGGCGATGGCCGAAGGGCTTTGCCCCCGGCCCAGGTGGGGTTCGAGCACCGCGCGATACTTTTCAGGCAACTTGGCCAGGGCCGCCCGGATGAGCCCAGCGGATTCCCCATCGGTGGCCCTGCGGTCCGGCCGCGCCTTTTCTTCGCTCGCGGTTTGGGCCTCGAGTGCACGATCCGCGTCGGGACTGCGCGCCGCGGACCGACGCCAGGCCAGGGCCTGATTCTTCAGGATCCCCACGAACCAAGCCGTCAGGGGCCGGGATTCGTCGTAGCGCTCGGGATGCTCCAGGGCGGCCAGGAATACGGCCTGCACAAGATCCTCGGCCTCCGCCGCATCCCCCGACAGATGGCGCGCCACGGCCAAGAGCTCCGGTGAAAGCTGATCAAACAAGCGCCCCAGGGCCTTCACATCCCCTTTCTGCCGGTAGGCCAGGAAGAGCTTTTCGGGTCGGCAATCACGCATGTCACCCAGACTCTGCACGAAGGCCCCTGGCGTTTCACCATTTCTGGAAAATTGCCCCGATCAGGCGCCCGGAGCCGTGCTGCACAGGCTGCCAAGGGTGATTTGCTCCACTTGGGTCTCCATGATCAGATCCCCGACGCCCACGGACAGCACATGATCCTGCACCGTCACATACCAGGTGGTCCTGCGATCCACGTGCCGTACGAGGTCAGCCACGAACTTGGGATCCAGGCGATGGACCTGGATCTCATCGGCCCGGTGGATTTTGCGCTTGCGCCACTCCTTGGTCAGGGAGTCGGTGGGCTTGGTGGTGAAAATCAGCAGTTTGGCGCTGGCCTTGCTCGCCTTATGCAGGCGCTCGGCGGCGGGCAAACCCACATCAATCCAGGTCTCTACCAGCCCTGTCAGCCCGTAGGCCCACATGGCCGGTTCCTCAGGATTGGACAATCCACGTCCAAACTCCAACCCCTCCTGGTGGGCCAAAGCCCTGGCCAGGACGCGAACCACCATGCGATCCTCCTCTTCGGAAGGATGCTGGGCCACCCGTAGATCGAGCGACTCATAGACGCCCCTGTCGATGTCTGACAACTCGACTTGAAAGCGAAAAACGACGGAGGTATTGCCCAATAGATTGATGCCCGGGAGATCGGGGGAAAGGGGTCGCGGGGGTGGCGAACGGCCGGAGCCTACGCCTTTCCATGGCAAGCCGCCACCTCCCCCGGGGATCCACCCTCAAACCCTCGGAATTATTGCGTTTCGTCAGTCCGACGGCCCCCAACCCAGAGCCCTTCACCCAGATTTCGAGGGCTCGAACGCCGGACAGGCCCCCGGTTCATGCGGCCCCGTGCTTCCCGCCCAATCCGCGGCGGGGCAAAACAGGTCTCAAAGAGGTTCGAATCACACGGCGACGAAACGGACCGCGCCCGCGGGTCCAGCTCCGTTTAGGGTACCGCCACGGGCGAATTTTCCGCCCGACGGCGAAGATCGGCCGGGGCTTGCACCTCCCCGCTTGGAACCCTTTCGGAGACGAGATTGAGATTGATGGAATCGCGGTAGCACGTCCCGAAAAAGGACGATACATTCCCAGAATCACCCGTCCGGTCGCTCCCTGCGACCCACCAAGAAGGGGCTGCCTGCCACTAGGCTTTGTCCCCTGCGACTCGAGACCGAGCACCATGAGCAACGCCGACAAGTACGTTCCCACGGCCAAAGAAACCGCCTTCCTGGAGACCGTCGAAAACCCCAAGTACGACCGGATGAGCATCAACGGCCTCAAGCCGTTCCTGGACGAAAAAGCTCCGGCCGACATGATGAGCTTTTACTCGCCCAGCGAGATCGAAGTGCTCGGCGGCCTCAAGGGTGGCGAGCGCGACGTGGAAGCCCGTATGCCGGTCAAAATGACCCGCCACTACTTCGAGCTGGCCACCACCAGCAAGGCCATCCAGGCCATCGTCAAAGCCACCCCCGGCGAGACCGAGGACCTGGAAGGCGCCGATGACCCGGGCCACCAGATGGACTACAGCCCCGTCCCCGGCCTGCTGCACAAGTACGAGATGGGTCTGATGTACGTCATCTCGACCTGCTCCGCCCACTGCCGCTTCTGCTACCGCGAAGAGCTGATCAGCCGCCGCGAGGTTGAACACGCCGACGGTACTGTGGCCAAAAAGGCCCTAGCCCAGGTGGGCCCGGTCACCGCTTACGTGCGATCCCACAACAAGATCGTCGCCGAAAACGGGGGCCGTCACCCCGAAACCGGCCGCGAGAAACTGCGCGAGGTCCTGCTCTCCGGCGGCGATCCCATGGTGATGACCAACACCAAAATCGCCACCTGGTTCGCCGCCCTGGCCGAAGCCGGCGTAGAGTCCATCCGCCTGGGAACCAAGGAGTTCGCCTTCTTCCCCCAACGCTTCGACGACGCCTTCATGGCCATGCTCGACGCGTTCCACGAAGCGTACCCCAACGTGGGCTTGCGCATGATGATTCA
>JARGOW010000240.1 GCA_029212955.1 Planctomycetota bacterium
ATCCCTTCAATGTGGAAGGCGCAACGATACGTTCAAACTATGGGCTGCGTGGTTGAACCTGGGAGACCAGGGCTGGGCCGAACGCATCGAGCGCCAACTTCACCTGGCGCGTTATGCTGCGGCCCGGGTGATAGCGGAACCCTCCATGGAACTCTGCCAGGAACCCAAGTTCCTGAATATCTGCTTCCGCGTGAAGGGCCTTTCCGCACCGGATTCCTGCGGCGAGCTGCACATCAACGGCGAAGCTCTCATCGGATATGGCAATGTGCGTGGCGAAGAGGTCTTCCGCCTGGTCACCGCCAACCCCGAGGTCACCGAGGCCCAGCTTGATGAACTCTTCGACGGGATCTTGCAGCTGATCGGTTAGTCCAACGCCAGGACAATACCGGTCCCAAGGGGGAACGGTTCGTTACCTCACCCTGTCGTGGGATCCCATGCCCCCGGGCTTGGCTCGGGGTGGGGTCGCCAATCAGCGAAGGATCCGTCGGCGGGTTTCTGCCAACACCTCATAGCGGGTGGGAACCTGGTCGTACAGGTCGATGAACGTGACAGCTTCGGGGCGCTCGCTGTCCCGGTGCGCATCGGCCCAGTCGGGCGGGATGGATTGGTACAGCAAGCGGGCGGAAACCACGTGTAGACCCTTGGAACGGTGTTCTTCGGGGATTTGGATGGCGAAGTGGACCCGGTCGGAGCCCCCGACAAAGTTCTTGTCCTCTCCCACGCCCACCGGGTTGGTTTGTTCGCTGTGGGGCCCGTCCATTTTCCAGCCCTTGGGCAGCAAGCGGTTGTCTTTGCCCACGGAGGCCATGCGCGATAGAAGGGTGGTTTGCTTCCCGTGTTCATCCAGGGCCACGGTCTGGTAGACCTGGATTTGATCCGCCGCCGTGATGGTGTCCAGGTGGGGCAAGATCGGTTGCTCGCCCCGGGGCATGAGTCGCCCGGCTTCGTCCGGAACTCCGCAGGCGAACCAGGTTTCCCGTGAGGACTCGATTTGGACCTCGAGCCAAACGCGGCGCGAGGGGTAGGCGCTGGGCAGCTTGTGCCCGGCCAGGTTCTCGACGGCGATTTCAAACATCACGCGATCGCCTTCGACCCGGGGATTCTCCACGTCCAGGTTTGCCGTGGAATGGGCCAGTTGGCGCCGGGTCAGGTCAGCATTCTTGGCCAGGTCTTCGAGGGGGGACAAGACTCCCAGTTTCTCCTTGCCGATGGCCAGCATGTCCAGCAGGAATGCGTTGCCGCCTACGATGGCGTGGGAGGTGACGGCTTCCCGGTCTTCGAGGAAGGGGAAATCGAATCCACCCGGATTGTGGGCCAGTTTCATGTCGCCCATCTCGGGCATGTGGCAGGCCTGGCAGGATCGGGATTCTTCGGTGTACGCGGTTTCGTAGGAGTAGACGCTGTTGCGCCACTCCAGGTACGGGCTCTGCTCCAGGAAGGGCTTGGCACCGGGGGCATGCATCGTCTCCAAGGTGTGGCAGGTTCCGCACAGGGAGGATTGAACCATGTGCGGGCCGTAATTGATGTCGTATCCCGTCATGGCGGCCATGGGGCCTTGCACCGGGTTTGGGTAGGGACCGTACAGATTCAATTCCAAGTCCATGGGGAGATTGCCGTTCATGGTGCTCTTCTCTCCCAGTCCTTCGTCGGTCATGCGGTGGCAGACGGTGCAAGTGACTCCCTCGTGGGCGGCGGGATCGGTTAGCAATTGAGACAGGCGCGGCAGGGGCTCCCCGGAAAGACGCGCTTCGTGAACGGCGGCTGGGGTGTGGCAGCGGGTGCAGAGGGCTTCGAGTGCCGCGTGCTCCTCCTCGGGAGCTGCCTCCAACTCACGGGAGAGTTGTGCTCGCCAGTAGGGATCGAAAAAGGAATTGGCCATGACCGTTCCCTTCCAGGTTCCGTGGGGGGAAGCGTCCTCACCGGTGGCGGTCCAAAGGGCTTCCGCGTCCGGGCTCGCATCGTGGCAGCTGCGACAGGTGTCCGACAGCACGAAAACGCGACCTTCGTCCTCTTCTTCCGGTGCCGGAGTCCCGTCTTGGGCGGGTTGGATAGCCAGGGAAAGGCCTGCGGAGAGGCAAAGGAACGCCATGGCGCCAGCGGCGCGCAATCGAATGGTGGAACGCTGGGGTTTCATGGCACCAGTATAGTTTTCCCACCGGGCGGAGTGTGCGTGTTTGGCCACACACTTCCGCAAGATGTCGAGAATCAAGAAGTGGAGTTCTTGGACTCGACCCACGCCGCGACGATGTCCTCGGCGCGCGCTTTTTCGCTGAGCGGAACACCCACCTCATTGGACATGAGCTTGAGGGACATGCCGAACTCGTCGGAAAGTTGGTCCCCAGCCACGTGGGCATGCAGACCTTCGCTCCGGAGCAGTCCGCAAAGCAATTGCGCTGCCATGTAATTGGGGGCCACGTGGACGGTGACTAGGTCGCTTTGTGCCATGGATGTGGGGGGTAGACGGGGTGGGGAGGGTCTCTGGCTCTTTCTGGGGCAGATTTAGTCCAGGTAGGGCGGCCCCATATTGAGAACATTCCGGCCTGGGCCCTGGACCCGCCCTAGTCCCTGCGGAGTTCGGGTTGGAAGGGTCTCGTGTTTGTGCCCCGGAGGGCCAAGGGCTCGATTCCGTGCCCGTGTGATTTGTTCCGTTCGATTGCAAACAATCGCCCGGTCCGCGGGCAATCCGCGGAGTCCCGACAAGATGGGGTTCGGGCCACTCGGATTCTTGGGCATCGGGTATTGTAGCACCTTCTTCCAACCTGCTCCTTATCGCTCCAAACCGGCCCATTCCTGCCCCCAAGGGTCCCTTTGACCATGATTTTCTCCATCTTAGCCCTCGGTTTTGCGGCGCCTTCTGCAACCTGGTATGTGGACGCAACCGCAGCCGCACCTGGTCTTGGAACCTTGGCGCAACCCTATTCGCGCATCGACTACGCCCTAGCCCAGGCCAGCACGCTGGATGGGGATTTGATCCTGGTTCAACCGGGCGATTATGTGGACGAGTCCATCAACTTCCTCGGCAAGCAGGTCACTGTGGAAAGTCTCGGCAGCGCAACGGACACCTGGATCTCCGGATTGGGTGCGGGGTCGGGCAGTCCCCACGCGTTGGTCACAATGGACAGCGGAGAAAACAGCCTTTCGGTTCTTCGTGGCTTCACGCTACGCAATGGTTCGGGCCGCGCGGGAGGTCTTGGCGGTGCGCTGTATTGCCAAGATGCGAGCCCCACCATCGAGCAATGCAGGTTCGATTCCAATCTGGGCGGTTCGCTCGGAGCCGCGGTGTACGCGGTGGGCGGAGGCCCCAGCTTTGAGAATTGCTGGTTCGGTGGAAACGGGGGCGATGGCCCCGTTTATGGCCAAGGAAGCTTCATGCGCATGGAAGGTTGCTTTTTTGCGGACAGCGCAGCGACCCTGCACGGGGATCTGCAGTTGTCCGGTGGTGGGCTTTGGGCCACCGACTGTTTCTTCGATGGCAACGGGGCGGGTAGCGGGGTTTCGACGGCCGCCATGCACCTGAGTGCGGTGGACAGCCAAATCCTCATGGAACGCTGCCACTTGCGTTCTTCCACCGGTTCCAGCGTTTCGGGCAGGGGGATGTATCTGGAAAGCTGCGTGTCCACCATCCGCGATACAACCCTGACGAATCTGCATCCCTCGGATGTGCCCGGCGGCGGGATACTGGTCGTGGATGGGGATCTATCCGCCGAATCGGTCACCTTCACCCATTGCGCCACCGAGCAAGGAGTGGGCGGTGCCCTGGCCCTGGTCGGAGCGCGGGCCGCGCTGACCATGTGCGAGTTTCAAGGCAATTCCGCCATGTCGTTGGAGAAGTCCGGCGGTGCGATTTACAAGTGGGGCGCGGACAACCTGTTGGTGGATAACTGCCTGTTCAACGGCAATCAGGCGGGAGAGGGCGGTGCGATCCACGTGGCATATGGCCCCGTTACCGTGCTGGGAAGCTTCTTCTTGGACAATGTGGCTATGACGCAGGGTGGGAGCCAACCCCCCGCCCGGGGCGGAGCACTTGTGGCCCTAGGTCCCGCTTTTGTGGATCAATCCGCGTTCGTGGGCAACCATTGCCGGGCCGACATCCCCGGGTCCTCCGGCCGCGAAGCCTTGGGTGGCGCGCTCTACGTGGGCGCTCCAGGGTTCGTCCGCAACAGCCTGTTCCACGAGAACTGGGCTTCCGGGCAAACACTCGCATTTGGCGGGGCAATCTACACCGACCTGAACGGGTCAGGCACCGAATTGAAGCGATTGCAGCTTCGGCGCAACCGCAGCCAAACGAACCCGGGAGGCATCGCACAGGGTGGGGGAGTGGCCGGTTCCAATTTGGTTTCCTATTGCTCCTTCATCGGCAATGAGGCGGGTACGAGCGGAGGATCCGTGCTCGGAGGCACCTACGATCACAGCATCCTATCGGGGGGGATTCCGGACGAGGCGGCCGGGCTGATCCAAATCACGTACAGCTTGATCTCCTCGGGGTACGCGGGGATTGGCAACCGATCGGGCGACCCTAAGTTTTGGGGGTTGGATGATTTGCATTTGTTGCCGGGTTCCCAATGCATCGACACGGGCGATCCCCAAGCACCGGCGGATTTGGACGGTACTCCCTCGGATATCGGCGCCATTCCCTTCGATCCCAAGCATTGCGGGCCGGGCTGCTATGGGGAGATCAGCACCGAGCCTTGCCTCAGTTTGCCCAACTCTACGGGTACGGCGGCGGTCACCCGAGCGTTGGGGTCACCCGGCGTCCAGGACAATTTCGTGGTGCTCTTCAGCGAGAACCTGCCCCTGGGCGTTCCAGGTTACTACCTGACCTCACCCCAATCTGGCTTCGTGCCCCTGTTCGGCGGTAGCGAGGGTAACCTTTGCCTGGGCTTGGGCATTCTGCGCATGAACAACACCATTCTGTTGGCCAATGCGGCAGGGCAGGTGAGTCGAACCTTGGACCTGAACAACCTGCCCCTGGGGCAGACGGTTCTGCCCGGGAGCTCCTGGCACTACCAGCTCTGGTTCCGGGATTTCAATGGGGTCCAAAGCACCTCCAACACCACCTCTTCGGCCCAGATCGATTTCCAGTAGGGAAAGGGAAAGGCCGCGGGGAGGTAGAAATCGCCCCAAATCCCCAATCGGGTAAGACTCCTTGCGGGGAGGGACTCGACACGGGGACCCAAATGGTTTTGGATGGGGCCGTTCCCCACCCAAAACCATGTTTGAATCCCTCACCAACCGACTGACGAATTCCTTCTCCTTCTTTCGCGGCAAGCGCGAACTGACGGAGGACAACATCGGCGAAGGCCTGGAGCAGGTGCGCAGCGCCCTCCTGGAGGCCGACGTTCACTTCAAGCTGGCGAGGGATTTCACCGCCAGGGTGAAGGAGCGAGCCCTGGGCGGGGACCGACTCAAGGGTGTGGAGGCATCCGACCAGTTCGTGCACGCCGTTCACGCCGAGCTGGTGGAGCTCATGGGCCCCGAGGACGCGCGCCTCGAATATGCCAAAACAGGGCCTACGGTCCTCCTAATGGCGGGTTTGCAGGGCGCTGGTAAAACCACAACCTGCGCCAAGCTGGCCAAGATGCTCAGCAAAAAGGACGGCCGCAGGGTTCTGCTCGTGGCCGCCGACGTGAAACGCCCTGCAGCCGTTCAGCAGCTGCAAATCCTGGGTGAGCGCATCGGCATCCCCGTATTCCACAAGGAGGGCGCCACACCCCCCGAGGTCTGCAAGGCGGGCGTGGAAGAGGCCAAGCGAACGGGCTGCGATCTGGTGATTCTGGACACCGCGGGCCGTTTGCACGTGGATGCGGAGATGATGGATGAGGTGGCTGAGATCGCCGCGGTGACGAACCCCGACAATCAAGTTCTGGTCGTGGATGCCATGACCGGCCAGGATGCGATTCAATCGGCCAAGGCCTTCCACGAGCGATTGAAGCTCACCGGGGTCATCCTGACCAAGATGGACGGCGACGCCCGCGGCGGCGCCGCGGTCAGCCTCAAGGAGATCACCGGCGCCCCGATCCTATTCCTGGGTACCGGAGAGCACATCGACGATCTGGACGCGTTCCAAGCCGAGCGCATGGCAGGGCGAATCCTGGGCATGGGCGACGTGGTCGGCCTGGTCGAGACCGCCTCCGAGAAGATCGACGAGGAGGAAGCCCAGGCCGGATTCGAGAAGATGGTGATGGGCACCTTCACTCTCGAGGACATGCTGGGCATGATCCGCATGATCCGCAAGCTCTGCCACGCAAACGTCCCGATCACCACCATG
>JARGOW010000241.1:0-243 GCA_029212955.1 Planctomycetota bacterium
CAATATGCCGAACGCATCGTGAGTGAATCGGACCGCCTTTCCCTACTCGTCGACCGGGTCTTGGACAAACGTCGTTTGGCGGGTACCTTCACCAAACTGGCTGCAGGCGACCTCAACGAAGAGGTCGTCCGCCAGGCGGAAATCATCGGACTCAAGGATGCGGAGGACGTGACGTTTGAACTGCACTCCGCCCTGTCCAGAGCGATGTTCACCACCGAAGGCGTTCACACCGTGCTCTCCAAC
>JARGOW010000241.1:253-6238 GCA_029212955.1 Planctomycetota bacterium
AAATATGCGCCCATGGAGCCCGGTGGCGAACCGATCCTGGTCCGCACCCGGCAGGGTCCACGCCGGCAAATCCTACTCGAGGTCCTCGACCGCGGCCCCGGCATCGCCCCCGAGGAGCGCGAACGCGTTCTCGATGCATTCTATCGCATCGGCGATGAAGCCACGCGCTCCCAACCGGGCACGGGCCTCGGCCTCAACCTTTGTGCCGGCTCCATGCTCGCCATGCGCGGATCCTTACGCGTGCTAGGCCGCGAAGGCGGTGGCACCATTTTCCGCGCCGCTTTCAAGCGCGCGTAGGACCTAACCCCCGCCCTGCGATCCGACCCCCCAGGGGCACCAAGCGGAGGATCGCGCGCCTGCTTTTGAGCTTTTATTGGTCCGGCGGCCCACGAACCGCCCTAAGACTGATTTTCCATTGACAGGATTCTGATGTTGAGCTTATAAAACAGAGTACAATCGGTTCTCCGATACATTTTTTTTTCATACGAGGTCTACCTCATGTTCCGATTTTCCATGATCGCGGTTTGCTCCGCGGCCCTTTCCATTTCCGCCTTTGGGCAATCCGAGGATCCTATGGGCACGTTCCCCATCACCTCCCCCGCCAGGCACGCGGGTACCTTCCACGTGAGCACGGGGACGTGGACGCGCCCCGCATCCGATGCGGCCCAACGCGGCGTCACGGAAGTGATCTACAACAACACGGCCAATACGGATGCGTTTACCACCCACGGTCTTGGACAGGTCACTAGCTCCTTCCAAGCCATAAACTCGGGACGCATCCCCAGTACCGGTTCCGCCGGAATCGCGAACCGGGACAACTACAACATCTCTGAGATCACGGTCGGATATTGCATCTCCAACAACACGACCCAGGCAGCCAGCCTCCTGGTTTCCGTCTACGGTAGCTACATCCCGTGCAGCGACCCAGCCACCAATTCTTGCTCTGGAGAGTTTCTGGTTGGCGGGCTTCCGAGCGCCACTGCGGCGAACATTGCCGCGGGTGTCGAGACCTGTTGGATTGTCGACTTCGACCTCTCAGGGGGCCAAGAGATCTGCATCCTTGGCGATGCGGACGGCATCTTCCACAGCGACCTGGATTTTGACTCCTTTGGCGTGGGCCTCGAATTCGACCCCGGCGGAGTGGGTGGTTATGTGGGATCGGGGATCAACCTAGGCCCGATGTTGGCCGGCGACCGTAGTTGGACGGTCCAGACCCTCGGCGTACCCGGGCAAACTCCGGGAACCGGAGGCGTACCCGGCTGCCCCGTGCCGGGCGCGGGTGGCGGTGGCGACACGTATTACGGCCCCGCAGAATGCTGCACTCCAACCCTAGGCGGCGACAACTCCTCCGGACTGGATACACAGGACCTGTTTTGGATTGGCGACCGTGCTTCCGTCGGCGTTTCTGCGGGTTGCTACTTCGTCCTTGGCTATTTCAACCCAATTGGCTGCAACGCCAATGGTGGCAACCTCGCTTCGCCGCCAGCGTCCATGTACATCAAAGTCGCGGCGGACCTGACCACGGACTGCGTGCCTCAAACCTGCGCGGGCGGCGGCTCCATCGTGCCCTTCTGCAACCCGGCCAACAACAACTCCACAGGCGGCCCCGCACTCCTGAGCGGCAACTTCGGATCACTCTTCGAGACCGACGTGCACCTGAGCGTATCGGGCGGCCCCTTGCCCATCGCGGCTTCACGCATGCTTGGCTATATGCTTGTGGGCAACCAAAACTCCGCGCCCGGCATTTCCATCAGCGATGGTCAGTTCTGTCTGGTGGGCAACCCTGGCGCCGTTTTCGGGCGCTACAACGCGGCCGGGACAAGTCGGTCTTCCTTTGGACTGTTTGATGCCAATGGTGACCTGGAGAACGTGGTCAATACAGGAGGGCGTTCCGGATACGGATTTGATGTGCCCTACGATCTGGTGATCTCCGGGCTACCCGCCACAACCATCATGTCGGGCAACCAATACCACTTCCAATGCTGGTACAGGGACACACTGGCGGGCCCGGGCCACTCGAACTTCTCCAACGCGCTCAGCGTGACGTTCCCCTAGTACACCACCCGACAGGTGTGAAGTTCCATTTTCCGCGCAGGTGGCTCAAGGCCGCCTGCGCGGTGTTATTATGGGTGCCCCAATAGAAGCGTTACGCATCCAAGGCCCCGGTTGAAAACTCGGATTCAATCGATCATTGGCAGACTTTTCCCCCACCACAATGACAGTATTCGGAACACGTGCGGCTTCCACACTGTTCGCGATCGGGGCAGCGTCCCTGCTGGTGCAATGCGGAACGGAAGCCCCCACCAGCCAAGGGATCCCGACTTCGCAATCGACCCCCGTGCTCGCCGAGTTTGCCATCGCCTCCACGGAGTTAGGCATTTCAGGAATGGTGAACGAGGTCACCGATCCCGAGGTGGTTCGCGATGTCGAGGAGTTCTTGGCCTTGTATGAAAAGGCCATCTCAACGGCCGATCGAGAATTCTATCTGGACCTGTTTGCGTGGGATGCGGCGTACCAAAGCGCGGTAAGGGCAGGGCTCATGGATCTGACGGCAATGGACACCGGGGACCGGCAAAGCCACCGGAAAGAAACCATCGCGTATCTGCAGGACAAACTAGCTACCGCGGATTACTCCCCCACCCCCCTCACTCTCAGGATTAGGCGTATTCACTCCATCGGCGAGCTTGCCCTAAAGGTGTACTTCTCGGCCAACTACGGTGGGATAGGCGAAGAAGGGGCCGCCAAATGCATATACCTGATTCCAGACACACGCGGTCGCTTGCGGGTCTATGACACTGAAAACCTGGACTCGGGGATCAGTCTTTCCATGGATTTGGCGACCACCGTCATCCCGGATTCCGCGCCTTCTTGGAGTGCAAGCCTACGGACCCTGTCCATCGCAGCGGATGACTTTGATTGGGAGCGATTGGAAGATTCCTTCCTTCGGCTTGAGAACATCGCAAGCATAGCGCTCGGACAATCCCCGCCCCAATCGGTTGAGGCTTGTCCCACCTATTCCTTGCCGACTCTGACCTGTACCACGGGCGGAACGAATCGGTCGCCAACCATGTCGATCAAGCCATCAACCTCAACGGGGAATCTCCCAAGGCCCACTTCCTCCGGTCCCACTACATTTACGACCAAAACAAGTATGGCCAGACTTTGCATGCCCTAGAGTCGTACGGTGCTCTCGTGGGCTGGGACGCTCTCATGCACGCGGAAGCCGCCCATTGCCATCAAGCGCAGGGTGATCCCAAAAAGACAGAGTTTCATGCGGAGAAGGCTCTCTCGAGTGATCCGGATTCCCGGGTGGCTCTCGCATTTCTTGCCCTGTGCCTCGAGGGAACGGACTTTTCCAGGGTGAAAACCCACATCCAGGCGAGCTCCGATAGGAAAGCCGCCTACTCGTCGATATTGGAAAGGGCCGTTCCGTGGGAGAGACCGGAAGTCGTCTAGAAGGTCCTGGTTTGGCTCGAACGGGACTTCCCCGAGAGCGAACTGCTCAAGACCTACGGCAAGAGCGAGTAAGGATCAGTCGATGGGCCAGCCGCCGCCGAGGGCGCGGTAGAGTTCCACGTGGGCTCGGGATAGGTTGGAGCTGGCTTGGGTGGCGCCGTCTTGCAGTTGGAAGAGGGCGCGTTGGGAGTCGAGTACGGCGTCGATGTTGGCGAGGCCTTCGCGGTAGAGGATTTCCGAACGGCCGAGGGATTCCTGGGCCTGGGCCACGGCGGCCTCCAGGGCGGTCAAGCGGCGCGCGCCCAGGGAAATCCCCGTGGCGGCGGAATCCACCTCGTGCAGGGCGGCGAGCACCTGGCTCTCATAGGAAAGCAGGGCCTGATCCACGCGGGCGTCCTCGCCCGCGATGTTGTCGCGCAGGCCTCCCCCGCTAAAGATGGGCAAGCTCAATCCCGGACCGAAGCCGTGCACGAAGCTGCCGTCCTTGAAGAGATTGTCCACCTTCTCCGCCTGGAAGCCGATGCTACCCGTCAGGGTCAGGCTCGGGTACAGGGCCGCGGTGGCCACCCCCACCCGAGCGGTCTGCGCCGCCAGTTCCCTCTCTGCGGTGCGGATGTCCGGACGACGACGCAACAGGTCCCCGGGGACCTGGGTGCCCAGGCGGCCCTTCGGGCTGGGCAACGCCACAGGAGCCGAGCTATCCACCTTTAGAAAAGCATCCAACTGGCCCGGCTCCACACTGGTGAGCAGGCTGAGTTCCGTGATAGCAGCCAGGGCGGCACGCTCCAAATCAGGCAGCACCGCACGGGCCGATTCCAGATCCGTACGGGCACGGAACAGGTCCAACTCTTGAACCAGCCCCGCCTCAAAGCGCGCCCTGGCTGAATCGGTCCCGCGTTGCAGTACATCCACATTGGATTCGGCGATTTGCATGCGGCGTTGCAACTCGCGTAGGCGCAGATAAGCGTCGGCCACCTGGCCCGCGAGGCTCACGCGCACGGCCCAGATGCCTTCCACACCTGCGGCCAAGTCGGCCTCGGCGGCTTCGATGGATCGGGCGGCCTTGCCCCACAGATCGAGCTCCCAGGATGCGGAGATCGATGCAGTGTAGTCATCGGATTCGCGCTCCTGACCGGGGAACTGCCCGACCTGGGTGTTCTCCGAAATACCCGAGCGGCGGTAGGCGGCGCCGCCATCGGCCCGGGGTCCGTTGGATGCGCGCGTCACTCCCAAGCGCGCTTCCGCTTCGACCACCCGGGCGATCGCCTGACGCAGGTCGAAGTTTTCGACCGTGGCGCGCTCCACCAGTTCGGTCAGCACGGGATCACCAAAGGCCGACCACCAGGTGCCCAGGGCCAAGGGATCCGCACTGTCGGCACCGAACAACCCCGGAAGGTTTTCCAGGTTGGCGCGGTGGGATTGGGCCAACTCCAGATCGGGCCGCTGGTAGTCGGGGCCCACTGTGGCGCAGCCGGTGAAGGCGAGACTCAACAATAGGAAAGGGAATTTCACGGTTAGGCTCCAGTCGTTTCGAGTTCGAGTTCGGAAGATGCGGGCGAGATTTTGTCCTCTTGCGTGTTGCCCACGCGCAGCACCACGTGCAGCAGGATGGGAACCAGGACCAGGGTGAAAATGGTGGAGACCACCAGGCCTCCCACCACAACCGCGCCCAGGCCGCGGTACAGCTCGGATCCGGATCCGGGCATGAGGACCAGGGGTAGCATGCCACCCACCGACGTGAGCGTTCCCATGGCGATGGGCCGCACGCGGCTTTCCACGGCCCGGGCAATGGCGTTCTTCACGTCCGTCTCACCCTCTTTCAAGAAGTTGAGGGATTGGTGCACGATCAGGATCGCGTTGTTGACCACCACTCCAGCCAGGATGACAAAGCCGAGGATGGTGAGCACGTCCATGTTTTGAACGGGCATGTATCGATCGGCAAGGCTCCATTCGTGTACGCCGGCCAGGGCGGCGAAACCTCCCAGGGTGGCCAAGGGCACGCTGACCAGGATCACCAGGGGGTAGACCCAGCTTTGGAAGAGCACGACCATGAGCAGGTAGACCACTAGCAGCGCAAGAACCAGGCTGCTGGTGGCGGTTCCCAGGGGAGTGCCGTCCCCCACCAACGCTGTCTTGATGTCGTTCAGCTTGCCAGCCGAACCGGCCATGGCCACGTCCACGCCGGGGGCGATGGCGCCGCCCGACTTGAGTTCCTGAACCTTGGCTTCCACCATGTCGATTGCGGATTGCAGGGGCATGCCCGGGGGCGGGGTCAACTGCAAGGTCACCGCACGCTGGCGGTTCACGTGCTTGATCATCTCCGGCACGGTCACGCGCTCCATGGTCGCCACGTCGGCCAGCTTGATGATGCTGCCATCGGGGGTGGCCAGCGGAACGGATTCCAAGGCTGCCACCGCGTCGTCCCCTTGGGAGGCGGGACTGATGATCTTGATGTCTTTGAGATCACCATCGGTTTCAAACTGCCTTGGAAGGATGATTCCATCGCTGCTGGCTTGCATGGCCAGGCCC
>JARGOW010000242.1:0-3869 GCA_029212955.1 Planctomycetota bacterium
CAGGCCGGAGATCCTGGGGGAAACAAAAGAAGGCCCCGCGGGTGCGGGGCCTTCATTCATCGATTTGGAAGGGGGGATTCTCCTCCCAGTCCGATTTAGCCGAGGAGGCTGAGTGCCAGCTGGGGCTGGGCGTTGGCCTGCGACAAGATCGAAGTAGCAGCTTGCTGCAGGATCGAGTTTCGGGTCATATCTGCGGTCTCAAAGGCGATGTCCACGTCGCGGATCCGGCTTTCAGCAGCGGAGACGTTCTCACGCACGGTGGCGATGGAGCGAATCGAGGACTGAAGGCGGTTCTGGGAAGCACCGTGGGCACCACGAATGGTGTTGACCGAGCTCAGTGCGGTATCCAGAAGGGCCAAAGAGGCCACAGCGTTCGTCTGATCGTCAACGTCAAGACCGTTGATGGCCAAGCCGGTGGCATCGGTGTCGTCGGTCATATCGAGAGCGATGACCTCACCAGTGTTCAGACCCACCTGGATGTTGACCGTACCTGCGGTGCCGTCAAGAATGTTGACGCCGTTGAAGGTGGTCTCATCGGAGATCCGGGTGATTTCAGCTTCAAGAGCCGTAACCTCAGCCTGGATGGTGGTGCGGTCTTCAGCGGAGAGAGTACCGTTTGCAGATTGCATGGCCAGCTCGCGCATACGGCTGACGATGTTTCCCACTTCGCCCAACGCGCCTTCGGCGGTTTGGCTCATGGAGAGGCCGTCCATTGCGTTGCGTCCGGCAACACCGAACGAACGAATCTGAGAGCGCATTTTCTCGGAGATACCGAGGCCCGCAGCATCGTCGGCGGCATTAGCAATGCGCAAACCAGACGACAGGCGAGAATAGTTGCCCTGGAGGCGGTTGGTCACGTTGTATAGGTTGCGCTGAGCACCTACCGACGCGATGTTGGTATTGACACGAAGTCCCATTGAGTCTTTTTCCTTGGATGGAGTAGAACTGACACGGACGTAAAACCTGAATCCTTAGATCCTCCACGATCCCCCCCAGTGCCTATATGTCCCGTCCGTATTGGGGCATGAGCGACCTGAAGAGTTAAGAGTTTTCAGATGTTCTATCCTCGATTCGTTGCCCCGGAGAAGTGGGCGGGAATCAAGGTTTGTACTGTTTGGAAAGAGCTGCCTGGGCGAGCGCTGGAAGATGGGGAGGACCGCCGTAAAGACGGCCCTCCCCCTCAGCGATCGGCACTAGAGGCCGTTTTCAGTGCTTAGCCCTGTAGCAGGGATAGCGCGATCTGGGGTTGCGTGTTCGCCTGTTGAAGGATCGAACTCGCGGCTTGCTGCATAATCGAGTTGCGGGTCAAGTCAGCGGACTCGGAAGCGATGTCCACGTCTCGGATGCGGCTTTCTGCGGCGGAAAGGTTCTCGCGGGCGTTCAAGATGCTTCGCAGGGTGCTTTGCATCCTGTTCTGCTGGGCGCCCAGGTCTCCGCGGCTGGTGTTGGTGAACGTGATTGCCGTATCGAGGCGAGCCAAAGCTGCCGTCGCGTTGGTCGTGTCGGTCACATCAAGGGTCGCAATGTTCAAGCCCGCCACATTTGCGATGCTCATGTCGCCAAGGTTGACGTCGATGACTTCACCGGCGTTGAGTCCAATCTGCATGGTGACGGTTGTTGCCGAACCATCGAGCAAGTTGATGTTGTTGAATTCCGTTTGGCTAGCGATCCGGCTAATTTCAGACGTCATGGCCTGGAATTCGCTGTCGATCGTGGTGCGGTCTTCAACCGAGAGGGTGCCGTTGCTCGACTGCATGGCGAGTTCGCGCATCCTGCCCAGGATGTTGCTGACTTCGCCAAGGGCGCCTTCAGCGGTTTGCGAAAGGGAAATGCCGTCTTGGGCATTCCGAGAGGCCACCGTGGAGGAGCGGATCTGAGACCGCATCTTTTCGGAGATGGCCAAACCTGCGGCGTCGTCCGCTGCAGATGCGATGCGCAAGCCAGAGGCGAGGCGCGAGTAGTTCCCTTGCAAACGGTTGGTCACTTGTGACATGTGCCGTTGGGCTGTAAGGGATGCGATGTTGGTGTTGACTCTAAGGCCCATTGTGGTTCCTCGTTAGTTTCTAGTTTTGTTGCTGAGTGAGTTGCGATTGCTCGCTTCTCGGTGTGACGGGCAAGTCGGAAACCTGCTCGGTACGAATGAGTTCTCGGTGGGGGAGCGGCTTTGTTGAGCGGGTGCCTGCGGTTTTGTGGCTCCAGCGCAGGATCCGTCTCCGTGCGAGACGAAAGCGCCCCAGGTCGGGTCAGCCCAGGCCGAAAAGCGGAAAGGACTTCCCGATTCCAGGGTCTCGCACCCAAGTGCTCCCCTTGGAAAAAACTCCCTGGAGTCGGGGATACGCCAGGGAATACACTCCCCACATGGCAGCTTTGGTGCTCATAGCCGACGACGAGTCCGGCGTTCGCTTCGGATTGGTGGCCCTGTGCCAGCAGGCGGGCTATCGAACCATCGAAGCCGGCAGTGGACGCGAGGTCCTGGAGCAGGTGGCCACCCACCAGCCCGACCTGGTCCTTTTGGACCTGAACATGCCCGAAGGCTCTGGCCTGGACATTCTGCCCCAGCTGGTCGAGCCGGCCGACGCCCCCTCCGTGGTCATCCTGACCGGCTACGCCGACGTGCGCACCGCCGTGCAGGCCATGCGCCTGGGTGCCGACAACTTAATAGAGAAGCCCGTTTCCAGCGAGGACCTGCGCGAGGTCATCGACCGCATCCTGGTGGGTCGCTGTATCAAGGACGAGCGGGATCTCCTGCGCCGGGAGGTCTCCGAACTGCGCCCCAGCGAGGTCATCGGCCATTCCCCCGCCATGGGTCGGGTTTTCGAACACGTGGAGCGTCTTGCCAAGGCCCCCAGTACCACAGTGCTGATTACCGGCGAATCCGGGGTGGGCAAGGAATTGATCGCCCGAGCCGTACACGACCGCTCGGACCGCGCCGAACAGCCCTTTGTGGCCATCAATTGCGCCGCCCTGGCCGAAAACCTGCTCGAGGCCGAGCTGTTTGGCTATGAACCCGGCGCTTTCACCGGCGGAAACCCCAAGGGACATAAGGGACTGATCGCCAGCGCCGGCCACGGAACCGTCTTCCTGGACGAGATCGGCGAACTCGCCGCCCCGCTCCAGGCCAAGCTGCTGCGCCTTCTCCAGGAACGCACCTATCGCCGGGTGGGCGGCAACAGCGACCAGATCATGCACGCGCGCATCGTGGCGGCTACCAACCGGGATCTGGTCACCATGGCAGATGAGGGGACCTTCCGCGAGGACCTCTACTACCGTCTCAACGTGCTTTCCATCGTGGTTCCGCCCCTGCGCGAGCGCCCCGAGGACATCGCCCTGCTGGCCGTTCACTTCCTGGCATCCTTCGGCGAGGACCTGGGCCGCACCTTCTCCGGCTTCAGCGAAGGCGCCATGGACCGCCTACGCGGCTACAACTGGCCCGGAAACGTGCGCGAGCTGCGCAACACGGTCGAACGCGCAGCCCTGTTCGCCACCGGCGGCATGATCCCCGCGGAGCAAATCGAGCTGGAATCGCGTCCCAACCAGGCCGACCCTGCCCACGGAACCCTGCTCCCCATGCCCAGCAACAAGCTCAAGGACATGGAACGCTTCCTGATCGAAAAGGTCGTCAACGACTGCGCCGGCAACCGCAGCCTGGCTGCCCGCGAACTCGGCATCAACCGCACCACGCTCTACAACAAGCTGCGTGAGTACGGCGAAGTGACAGAATAGGAGAGGCGTGTGGCACGCCTTGTTGAAAGGCCATGGAGCTCCTTTCCCTAGGATTTGGGCTTGGCGATTGGCGCGGGGTGCGCATTTACCTTATCTAGAGTGTCTTACCCCCACCCGCGATGCCCTTGTTGATACCCCACGTCCCC
>JARGOW010000242.1:3897-4751 GCA_029212955.1 Planctomycetota bacterium
TGGCGCTTGCGGCCGCCCTTTACGCAGGCCCGCAAACGAGCCCGGACCGTTCGTCCCAGGAAACTGCCACGCTCGATTCCTCCAGCAACCGCCTCGGGCAATGGGAGCAAAATGGGGTCGAGGTGGACGCTTCCCTGGTTTTGGATGTCTCCCGAACCAGCGGCGGCCTGGAAAGCGACGATTTCGGCCGATACCTGGCCGACATCAACTTCGCCCTAGACATGGAGAGCTTGGCGGGAATCGAAGGCGCATCCATCGGGGTGGATCTCTATGCACAAGCGGGTAGAAATGCCAGCGATGCGGTCGGCGACGTGCAGGGCGTATCGAACATCGACACCATCAACACCAAGATCATCGCGGAGGTTTGGTGGCAGCAAAAGTTTGCCAACGACCGACTGCGCATCAAAGTGGGCAAGGTGGAAGCCAATTCCGAGTTCGCCTCCCCCTCCACGGCGGGCGAATTCCTGAATAGCTCCATGGGGTTCTCGCCGACCATCTCAGCTTTTCCCAGCTACCCAAATCCGGCTTATTCGATAAGCGCCTTCGTCCACGGCGAGCACTCCTACGTGGGCCTCGGTGTCTTCGACGGCGCCACACAAGCCGGGATCGCTACGGGCAATCACGGAGCGGGATCGTTCCTGGGGAACCCCTCCGATCTCTTCTGGGTTCTCGAAGCCTCCACCGAATGGGACCGGGGACTCTCCGCACGGGCCGCTTGTGGGTTGTGGTACCACTCAGGCACGTTCGACACTTTTGCCGGCGGGACTGACGAGGGAACCAGTGGTTTCTATGGGATCTTAGAGCACGGGTTGTGGGTCGAAGACGCCGCCCACGCCCAAACGGTGGATGGCTTC
>JARGOW010000242.1:4761-6237 GCA_029212955.1 Planctomycetota bacterium
TCCCGACGTGAACACCATCGAAGCCCACCTTGGAATGGGTGCCGTTTGGAATGGAGCCCTGGGAATGGGCCCCAGCGATCAAATCGGGCTCGGAATCACCCACGTCAATCTCTCCGACGAATCGGGCCTGACCGAGGACGAAACCACCCTCGAGCTGTACTGGCGCACCACCCGAGGTTCCAACCTCACCATCAAACCGGACCTGCAATACGTGAAGAACCCCGGCGGCGATGCCAACGTGGACAATGCTTTCGTGGCCACTCTCCGCCTGGAATGGAGTTTTTAGGAGAAGGTCCCGGGCCGCCGGAAGGGATGGCCCTTCACGCCAAACTGTTTTCGATGGCATTGAGATAGCGCGCTTGGCGGCGGGAACCCTCCCTGGCGTCCACGTGCTGAAGCGCAAGAGAAGCAAGGTCGACCGATTCATATAGGTCATTGAGTAGGACTGCGATCTTGAGCAACTGGGGCACGGGCAAATCTTCGAAGTCCGTAAAGCGGCGCACATATACGGCGTCGGACCAAAGCTCCTGGCTCAAACCCGCGTAGGGATCCTGGTTGATCACCATGGGTTTGAAGACGCGGCTATGGATCGGCATGAAGCGATGGAAGAAGAACCCCGCCGCGCGCAGGGCCTGGTCGAGTTCCGCAAACAACGGTTGGTCCCTATAGAAAGGCACGAACTGAACCTCGGTGTGCACCACGCTCAGTCCATTCATGGTATTCGGGCCGCCCTCAAAGACCGCCAGTTCACCGCCCTGAACGTCAATCTTCATGTAGTCCGATCCCGAGGCCTCGGGGATATCATCCAACCGTTTGGTTTCCAAGTGCTCCCTCTTCACCACACGGCCCCAATCTCCGAACCCATGGAACTTGGAAAGCACCTCTGGATCGGGCTCCAATAGCGAGGTCATGCCCGGGGACGCACAGATCTTGAGTTCACCGGGCTTTCCATCCCCGAGGGCATGGGGCAGAAAAATCGCCCGAGGCATGGCCAGGTCCAGCAAAGCCTGAAACTGATGGGGATCGGGTTCGAAACCCACTAACTCCGCCCGCCCACCGTCATACAAAGCCTGGTAGGGCGGCTCGCCGTCGATCGGGCTCGCACCAATATCCAGCAGCTTGAGCCCTGGGAGGTCGTCGAAAAGGGAGGTCAGGGGGAAGAGCATGGGAGGGTCCTTGGAGATTCGAGTGCGCGGGGGTTGGGGCTGAACACCGCTTTGGCCCTCCTTTTCATACATGCAGGAGGCAGCCATCCACCAGACAGAACCCTGCTCCCCGGTCCTGTTCCCAAGGACCGGGCTCGCTTCCCCAGCAGGTGTCCCAGCAAACCTGACTTAATTTACAGACGAACTGAGGGCTTCCCTTACCACCCCGGACCCTTCAAACTGGCCGCCAAAGGACCTCCCAGTTGTGTCTGAGAGAATCCTCAACAAATATCCCCCCTCAACTGCCCCATCCCCAGCAAACCGCGCGGAT
>JARGOW010000243.1:0-935 GCA_029212955.1 Planctomycetota bacterium
GTTTGATGTGGGCGAACGGTAGCCCCTTTTGGGGGGATGTGACTGTTTGCGAGGCGGACACTTTCGAGGTCCTAGGCGAGGGCCGCACGGATCCGGGTGGGCGTCTGAAACTCCTGTATCCTCCCCAAGGCGCGGCTCGGATTTTCGCCCATAGCACGAACGATCCTAGCGGTGGGGTTGTGCCCATTGGGCGCCAGGGAATGCGTCACAGGTACGAGTTGGACGTGGAAGAATCCGCCTGGTCGACTTCGGGTGAAGTCGTTGTGCAGCTCGACGACGAGCCAATTTGTGGCCAAATTACGGTGACCAATGTGCCCAAAGGCGCTCCGGAGATCATCGCCAGTGATCCGATGCAATTCGAGCACACACCCACCCAAATTCTGAAGGATTCCTATGTCTTTGATGACTTGCCGGCAGGTGAATATATCGTGGGCCCGAGGAAGTGGGTACGTGCGTTGGTCGCGCAAGGGGTCTACCGATCGGAAGGCGTCGGCTCCCCACTAATCGCCATGCTGAACCCCAACTCGAAGCTGGAAAAGGCCTGGAGATCCGATTGGTTTGTGCAGCAACCCCTGACCGGGCGCGTGATTGGCAACCCGAAAATTCTGAACGGAGCTGTGCTTTTGGCTCGCTACGGAAGCGCGCGCAGCCGAAAAATTGCGGGGGTTCAAAGAGTCCATATGGACGCATTGGGTCACTACGAGATCCCCATCGGCGATCCCCGCCCCGTAGGCTTGACGGTGGTTTACGGTGAGGGCAGACCGGGCCTGGCTACCTTTTTACCCGGCAAGGATTGCTCGATTCAAACCGGGTCCATTCGAATTCTAATCCCGGAAGGCGCCCCAGCCCCGGAATGGATGATCTTCAATACGAAACACATAGCGCTGGCAGCAGATGAGCGCGAATGGAGGGACGCCCTATTCATTTCCCAACCC
>JARGOW010000243.1:945-6232 GCA_029212955.1 Planctomycetota bacterium
TGTGCAATTGGTGTTTCAATCGAAGGGCAAGCAAAAAACCGCGCGCGCCGTCGTCATGCAGGAGGGCGGTGAGGTGGTCGTTGAGTTCTGACCTCGGCAAGGGAAACCCGCATGAAGGTCACTTTGCCGCGCCAGACAGCTCACATACCCGGCGTTCCAATTGTGCCTGAAACGCCTACAGTTGGTTCGCGGCGTGTTCCATGAGGTCCTGCATGACCTGGGGGTCGAAGGGGGAGCGTAGGCCGGCGGTTTTGAAGAGATCGAGCACGTTCTTTGTTCCGCCCAGGCGGCAGAGTTCCAGGTAGGTCTCGAGGCAAGCTTCGTGGTCCTGGGCGTCCATGAGGGCCAGTTGCATGGCTCCCGTTTCGGCCAGGGCGTAGTCGATGTAGTAGAAGGGGTAGCGGAAGATGTGCAACTGGGCGTACCAGCGGGTGGAGCGGTAGGCGCTCGCGTCCCCTGAATAGTCGATGCCGGGCATGTAGAGCCCCTGCAACCGGGCCCATTCATCGTCCCGCTGCTGCATGGTGGCTGATGGGGTTTCGTAGACCCATTGCTGGAAGGCGTCAACAACGCACACGTAGCACAGGAGGCGGATGCCTTCAGACCAGCGGGATGCGGTGAACTTCTGGGCTTGATCGGGGGTGAAGAACTCGTCCAGGTAGGGCAGGGTCAAAAACTCCATGCCCATGGAATGCACCTCGGCGCCGTCGGAGGTGGGCCATTGAAGGTCCACCGATTCGATGGCCTGGCTCTCCCAGCCCTGGAAGGCGTGCCCCATCTCGTGGGCCAGGGTTCCGATGTCGTCCTCGTCACCGGTGGAATTGCAGAAGATGGCGACGCGGCCTTCGTCGGGGAAACTGGTGCAGAAGGCACCGGCGGCCTTGCCCTTGCGGTTGGCCAGGTCGATCAGGCCTTCCCTGCGCATGCGCTCAAAGTGGGCGGAGAGCTTGGGGGACAGGCGCTCGAAGATGCGGCCGATTTTGTCGAGTTGATCGTCGATGGGTTGGGCTACGCCCTCGGGTAGGGAGCGGCCGGGGAAGTAAGCCGCGTCCCAGGGTTTGAGGCTTTCCACCCCCAGGGCTTCGGCCTGTTTTTTCGCCTGGGCTTCGAACAGGGGCGCGGCGTATTCGAGAACCGCAGCGTGGAATTGAGCGACTTCCTTGGGGCCATAGGCCGTGCGCTCCATGCCCGCGTAACCCAGGGGCACGAAGTTGTCGAAGCCCAGGTTTTCACCCATCTTGGTGCGCAGGGCGACCTGCTCGTGGAAGATTTGGGCGAGCTCGTCCCGGTGCTCGCCGAACCAACCGTAGTAGGCTCCATAGGCCGCGCGGCGCGTTTCCGGGTCCTCCGAAGAAATCTTGCCCCTCGCCCGGGTCAGGGTCATGGTCTCGCCCTGCACTTGTACCTCGCCCGCGGCCACGATCTTGTCGTATTTGGTGGCCAATTGGTTGGCTTGAACGCGCAGTTCCCCATTGACAGGGGCCAAGGGGCCTTCCTTGATGTGCAGCACGTCCAGGAGCTGCTGGCCGAAGTGGTCGGCGACCGCATGTTTGAAGGGGGAGGTCAGGAGTGCCTTGCCCAAGAGCGCATCCCCGGTTTCCGACGCGGGCACCACCTCATCGCGCATGACCCGAGCGGCTTCCTCCGCGCCCGCGTCCGCCATGTTTTGGCAGAAGCGATATTTGCGCCGGGACTGTTCGCCCTCCACGTAGGCCTTGAGCGCGTTCCAATCCTTGGTCAGGGCCAACCATGACTCCGCATCCGCAGCCCCGTCGGCCCGCTCGCACAATGCGCGATACGCTTCCTCCACCCACTGGGCAGAGATGGATTCCGGACGTTCCGAGAGATGGATGAATTCGGCGGATACTTGCATGGAGACGGGGGGGGGTGATTTATTGCAGAACCCAGAGCGTATCTTCACCGAGTACAAAAACGCGCTCTCCGATAGTGTACACGTCGCCGCCCACACCGGCGCTCATGTCTTCGAGCGGGAAGTGGTGGGACAGGGCCCATTGGCGGGTGGGGTCGAGCACGTAAAGGCCTTGGGTGCTAGCGAAAAGCCAAGCGCTTTGGGTTCGGCTGACGGTGCCGGTTAGGTGTTCTTGGCGGCCCAAGAAAATCGAATACTGGGGAGCGCCTTCGGCGGGTTCAAACCAAAACGTTTCGTGTCGGCCGCGGCGTCCGAGGAAGGCCGTGCCGGTTGCGTCCGCGTGGACCAAATCCAGGCGCTGACCGATGGGCGTGGGGTTGGAAAGGAGCGGGGAGAGGGCCGCACGATCCAGGTTCATCCGGTACAGAAAGTCACCGTCGAAAGGGGCGACTCGGGCGATCGAATCGTGGATGGGAGCTGGACGGGAACCGGGCCAACCGCGGTCCCGCGGATTGCGGCGTCGGGTTCGGAAGCTCCACCGGGGTCGGCCGTCGGTGGCATCGAAAGTCGTGATGAGCCCGTGGTGGCTCGCCACCAAGATCTGCCCGGTTCTAGGGTCATAGCTGGGCGGCATGCAAACCGTAGGGATCCCCTGGGAAACGCTTGATTCGTCCCGTAGCACCAGATCCGAGGCCTTTGCGAAGGGTACGGAGTAGACCAGGGAACCGTCGTTCGCATCCATGGCGACCAGGTTGAGGATGGCTTCGCCAGTACCGGATCCGCCCTGACCTTCCTCCTGGGATTCAGGCTCGGGAATGGCGCGCGCCACGCAGATCAATAGGTTGTCGACCAACAGCAAACCCGGTTGGAATTCCCAAGCGCCCTGCAAATCGACGGGCGTTTGCAACTGGCCCTTGGAGTTCGAAACCCCGTCGGTGGAGCGCTTCCATAGGAGTGAAAATTGCCCCTCCAGGCCAGATTGAAGGGCGAGCAAGTGATTGCTGCGGGACGGGATAGGAAGGCCGTAGCGCACCGCACCCGAGCGGGCTCGATCCACGACCAAATAGGCCCTGGTACCCCGGGTCACCGGGGTCAGCGGCCAGCCTCCGCTGCTGCCAGGAGTGAGCGGGCGCAGGGGACCTTCCTGGGTGAAATTGGTGAGGCCCTGGGCCTGGGCGGCACCGTCCCGACCCACCAGGAAATCCTCCGAAAGGTGCAGGACGGCCCGCGGGGTTTGCACCACGATCGACCCGTCATCCATGGGGGCCAACCCGGGCATCAACCCCAAGCCGAGGGTGGGCGTTTCGCCGTGGGGCGGACGACCTGGCCGAGCCTCCAAACGCACCGCCCGAACGGTTTTTAGGTCCGCAATGTTGGCCGGTGTGGGTTGGGATGCGGGCTGGGCTGCGCGCCATCCACGCGCTTTCAAATGCGTGTCCCAGGTATCATCGCCCAGCGTACCGCCCAAATGCCACGCGGCCCGGTCGAGCCAGGTTTGCGCACGCTTCGGGTGATCGCGTTCCAGCTCAATGTCTGCGAGGCGAAGTCCGGCCACGGCGGCGGATTGGGTCAAGGGAAAGCGATGTTCGATGCGCCTCAAATGGGCGGGATCAAAGGGGTTTCGATGCAAGGCTTCCTCGGCGAGGGGCGAGAAGCGCTCGGTCCAGGTCTTCCTTTCCCCGGGATCCAATTGCTGAAGCCGGTGGGCGATGGCGGCTTGAACGCCATAGAGCATGCGGTCCAAGTCCAGGCGTTCCTGGCCCCAGAGCTCTTGGGCGATCCCCGCGGGATCTTTGCCCTGGACCCATACGGTCGGGTTGTCCTGCGTCAGGGCGGATTGCCATGCATCCAGGGCGGCCGCGAGCAGGGTAGGGCTGGATTCGGAGCGCGCTTTTTGCAGGTCCTTGTCGCCGCGCAGCAGCAGGGCTTGGGAGTCCTTGTCGGTGGGAACGAAAGTGTCGTTCCGTAGGGGCCCCTCGGTCGTGGGCTGTTGCGCCCTGCCCATGGGCGCGAATCCCAGGCCGATCACCAGCCCGGCCGCGGTTGTCCATCCTGTGCGCATCAAAGCCATCGGCCGATCAATCTACCAGGAAAGTAGGGGTCGGCGTTGGCTCAGGTTTGTATTCGGTGGAGGGGTCCAGATGGGCGGGCTCATCGGGGGGCACATCGACCAGGGGGCCGCCCCAGTGGGGCTCGGAGGTGGTCCAGGCTTCGGGCTCGGCGGAATGTTCCAGGCCATTGGGTACTTCGGGTCCCAGCGGGATTTGTTCCACCGTCCATGTGCCTTGGCTGGAGATCCAGGGGTCGCCACCGGATTCCAATGCGGGCGAATCCGTGGACTCGAAAACGGGGTCGTATCCGTTGCCGGAGGACTCCGTCGGGGCGTACCCCTGCATTTCATCGGACGGGTACGCGCCCGCCAATTCCTCTGAATCGGGGTCGCCAGGATTCTCCAGATCGGGCGTTTCCTGGAACCGTGAGCGACGCATGCGCTCCCGGTAAACAGGATCTTGCCAGGCTTTGGCCTCGGCTTGGACCTGCTCGAAAGCCTCTTTGGCTTCCCCATGGCGCGCCTCCACTCCGGGGGTCACGTCCTGCAGGCGCTGGGCTTCGACCAGGGCGGGCTGCAGTCCCTTGGAGGCGAATTGCCACAGCAAAAGGCCCGGGATCCAGACCGGTGCCCAATGCTTCACGCCTAGAATCAAACCCCACAGCGGTGCCAGGGCAGCTTTCTGGAGGGGGGAGTTCGGGGGAGTGGGCATGGTGGTTTCGCCGGCTCCTGGGCGAAAAGCCCGGCCAGCGACCCCATGGCACCCGGAAATGGTGGGAAGCGCAAGTTCGTCCTTCGATCCTTGGGTCCCGCCGTCCCGTCCCTGGTTCCGGGGGCCGATCCAGAATGGCGTAGGGGAGCAAGAAGAGCGGTCCAGGGGTCCTGCTGTTAGGATGGGCCGATGAACTTCAATCGATGGATTTTGTTGCTGGGTGGCGCAATGTTGGGGCTCGTCGCAGCCTGCAGCCAGCCCGTTCCGTACCAAACGGAAGCGCCCGCCATGTATACGCAAGCCCTGGAGCGTGCCCAGGCCCAGGGGAAATGGCTGCTGGTGGATTTGGGTGCGCCTTGGTGAGGTGCCTGCGTAAAAATGGATACCGTGACGTATCCCGCACCGGCCATGAAAGCCGAGCTCGACAACTGGGAATTCCTGCATGTGAATGTGGACGAGCATCCGGACATGCAGGCCTACTTCGGAGTGTCCGGCATTCCGGTGACCGTGGTCGTGGACGGCGATGGCAAGGAAGCCCAGCGTTGGAAAGGGTTTGAGCCGCCCGACTCCTTGGCGGCGGCATTGAAAGCCCTGCGCACCCCATAAACCGCGACCCCTTGGGTCGTTCCATTCATCCACCGGGACCCGAACCTGC
>JARGOW010000244.1:0-5312 GCA_029212955.1 Planctomycetota bacterium
CGAGCGCATCAAGTCTTAGCCGACCCCGCCCACCAATCCTGCGCGAAGGCCGCAGCGTTGCCCCGCAACGTTGCGGCCTTCGCCCATTCCACGCCGGACAAAATCGTGGACACTACGCAGGTGCCCTGTGGGCCATACCTTTGACAACCGCCGCCGTTTCCCGCAGAGCCCCGCACGCACGGAACCGCGTGATCAAAGAGTCCAAGAACCGGTCAATTTGCGGCCGAAAGGCATTGCTTTCCTTGTCTCACAGAAGGAAACGCAAGGACGCGGCAAAGCGCGCACCTCTCAACACGTTGTGTGCCGTTTCTCCCGCACCAGGAATCGCGGACAACACAAAACAACATTCACGGCCAACGAATGCGCCGCTACCTAGCCTGTTCAATCGATTTGAGACCGCGCAAATTTAGCGCTCGGCAAGTTTGTGGCTGCGAGAACCATCGCGCTAGGTTCACAAGCCACTCCCGACGCCCGTACTCTTTCGTCGTTGCTTTCATTCGCTGTCATTTTGCCGTCCATGTGCTGGCCGAATCCGTGACCCGGCCCCCTTCTTAGGTCCGCGGGGAATGCAATGCTTTGGTGGTGTTGACCTGTACCCATCCGTAGGTCCTATCGGAGGGGGCGCGGGCCAACCTCGCCAAAATGGAAAGGGCCAGCTCCTTTTGGAACTGGCCCTCTTTGTGCGCCGGTCAGGGGTGTTGACCAGCGCTGGATTCGTGGGTGCTGGCTAGGGTTGGACCATTTGTTCCGATAGGCGTTCGAATTCGGCCCGGAGTTCGGCGTTTTCGAAGCCTCGGAGGGGGGGAAGGTCTAGTTTGAGTAGGGCGGCGAAGTTGCGGGAGCCGTCCTGGAGCAGCTTGGCGACCTCGCTAGAAAGGGCCACCGTGTCGTAGGTGTTCTGGGCGTCGCGCAGGCTGACTTGCAGGAGGTCGTTGCGGGCTTCGATCTCGTCGGCCTGGTTGAGCAAGTACTCGGCATAGAGTTGAGTGGCGCGTACGGTTAGTTCGTTCGAGCGAATGTTCTGCTCACCGATCGTTCGGTCGCCGCCGTTGGCGATGTTGGCTTCGGCTTCCAAGGCGATGGCTTGGGCCTTCATGGCCAATTCGCCTAGCTTGGGTGCCATCTCTTCACGGGCCCGGCGGATGAAGTCCTTTTGCACATGGTCCATGATGCGGATAAGCACCACGTAGGAGCCGTAGTAGCGCTTGGCGGCGTCGAGGGATTCGCCGGACTGCTCGGTGAGTTCCTGGAGTTGGCCGGTCATGCCGCGCACGTTGTCGAAGACCACGCACATCTGCACGAAGTCGTCACCGGTGACCGTGGAGAGCAGGCCCTTGGCTCCGTCCAGGTCGAGCTCGACACCGATGGCGCGCATTTGGCGCACGAAGTTCATTTGCAGTTGAAGAATGCGTGTCTTGGCTTCTCCCATCTCCTTGTCGGCTGCGGCGATGCGCTCGTCGTAGTCCTCCTGACTGGTGGTGATGGTTTTCTGTACGCGGTTTAGATCGGCTTCGAGGGGGGCGCCAAGACGCGCCTCCCTGTCGCTCATCTGGTTCTTCTGTAGCTCTTCGATGCGCTCCTCCAGGGTGCGAAGCTCCTGGCGTGTGGTGGCTATCTCTGAAACGCCCAGGGCGTCGATGGCGTCGTTGAGCAACCCGTTGATCGTTTCCTGGTTGTCGTCCTTGTCGGTGCCGAACCAAGTGTCCTCCTCCAGTTCGTCGTGCTTGAGGTAAGCCTCGGAGGCGTCGGTCAGGGGCTCGATCACCTTACCGAACATCTTGCCCGCACGCTCCTTGCGTTGCTTGTCGGCCAATTGGATGTCCGCCAGGTCTTCCTTGGTGGGCTTGCGCTCAGCAGCTTGCTTGGCCTTGGCTGCTGCGGCGGCGGCTTTTTCGGCGCGGCGTTTTTCCGCGTCCGTGCCTGCCTCGGGTACCAAGGACCCGGATCCGGCCGTAGTGGATGCGTTGATGCCGTCGGTGGCCCCCTGGCCCAAGCCCGTGGACGATTCGGTACGGTCAGAATTCTCGGTGGCTTCCGGCTTTTGGGGCGCGCAGGCAACCAATGCGAGGGCGAGGCCCAGCAGGATGGGGAGGCGTAGGTGACGTTTCATGGGGGTTGGAGGATATGGTTTTTCGAGGAGCCGATGCCCCCTACGTGGGCCTGGGGGCAGTATTCGCACCGGTTTGGGGGCGGCCTCTGGGGATAGGGTGCCCTATTGGGAGCGGGCTAGCGAGTGCCTTTTAGATAGGCCTGACGCACGTCTTCTGGGAGCTTCTCAATGGCGTATCTCAGCATGGTACGCGGCATTTTTGCCAGATGGATCTCCAAGAAGTCGAGCAGGGTGTCCTCATCCTGCTTGCCCAGTTCCCGCAACATCCAGCCCGTGGCCTTGTGGATCAAATCCTGGTCATCTTTGAGCAGCTTCTTGGCCAGCTTCAAGGTGGTGGACAGGTCCCCGGCTTGGATCATGGTATAGGTGGAGAAAATGGCGATCCGCCGTTCCCAAAGCGAAGGGGAGCGCACCAATTGATCCAGTATTTTGCGTGGCCGCTCCAGCAGGTAGTGCCCTAGGATTTTGTGGGCCGATGCATCCACGATGTCCCAGTTGTTGATGCGGCCGGTGTGCTCCAGGTAGAAGTCCACGATGGTGGCTTGATCTTCGTCCCCGGCCTTTTGGTATTGGGCGACCAGTACAAAGACTGCAAACAAGCGGTCCTCGTGGATGGGGGAGGCCAAGAATTTGTCCAGGTCCTTCAGCGACAAGGCTTTGAACCGTTTGGCGACCGCGCGCACCTGGGGCACGCGAAGGCCCAGGAAAATATCGCCTTCGCCATATTCTCCCGGGCCCGTTTTGAAGAAGCGCTGATGATGCTCCGCGTGCTTCGCGTTGGCGTGGGCGCGCAGGGCTGCTTTGGCTTCTCTGAATGACATCGCTTACATGCGCATGCGCCACAGGGATTCCACCTCGGGAACCTCGGGCCATTGCTCGGCGCAAACAGAGAGGTACAGCGTCACGTCGCCGGCATCGTACTTGCTATCTAGGTCGGTGATGGCGGCGTTCAGCTTGGCCACGTCGGGGGTTTGGGGACCTTCGCCTTCGAGCATGCCGTCCTTGTGCTCCACGCCCGTGGCGTCGAGGAAGTCCAAGATCAACTGTTTGTGATCTTGCATCAAGTATGTGCCAAAGAGCTCGTAGGCCAGCTCGGCGCTTGCCGTGCGTTCCATGTACATCTTGGCGCGCTTGGCCCGTTGGGCGAAGGGCAACTTGCGGATGGCTTGCGGGCGGAATTTGAGGTCCTTGGCAACTTCCCCGTCCAGGGGGCCGAGGCCCTTTTGGGCCAGGGCTTCATAGATTGCCAGGAAACGATCCCCATCCAGGGCTTTGAGCTGTTCGATAACCTTCATGAGGGCGGAAGTGTACTCGTCACGGGGTCGCACCGGAAATGGCCGGGGCAAAATTCCGATGTGGAGTCCCCTGGGGGGCCAGTCCATGGGCTCTGCGGGGGGCCGCGCCCAGGGGGGTCGGGCGGTTCCATGCCATCTGGAACGGGTGTTCAGGTCCTTGAGCATCGGGCGTGCCATGGATACGGCACAAAAAAAAGTGCGATCGACGGGTGTCGATCCCACTTGTGCGGGCAGGGTCGAGAGATCCGGTACTGCTCTAGTTGGCTTCGCCTTCGACTTCCAGATCGGCGGCTTCCACGGACAGCACCTTCATTTCGAAGGTGACCGCTTGACCGGCAAGGGGGTGGTTGGCGTCCAAGGAAACGGCTTCTGCGGAAACTTCGATGATCTTGGCTTCCATCATTTCGGGTTCGGCGTTTTCGATGGGATTGCCCTCATCGTCGCTGGGTTCGATGGTGAGCTCGATCCATTCGCCTTTGGTGATCTCGGCGTCGGCCGGGAATTCATCGCGGGGAACGGAGATGAGCCCGTCGGGGTTGTATTCGCCATAGGCTTCACCCTCGGGCAAAGTCACGGTGAATTCGAATCCGCGCTCCTGACCAAACAGGTTGGCTTCGATGGCCTCGGGCAGGTCGCCTTGACCGTGCACGTATTCCATGGGGCCATCATCGGCGCTGCTATCTACCACTTCGCCGGAGGCGTCGCGCAGGGTGTATTCGAGGAGAACGAGAAGGCCGTCTTGGATTTTCACGGTGAGATCTTTGGGGTCCTAGGAGCTGGGAAGGGGGTCATTGCACCCTGCGTTTGCGTTTCTGGAAAGCCCCAGCTCGGAATTTTGCAAGCGGCGAAGGAATTCCCTGGCTGGATATTCAATACGGACCGTTTCCCGGGGCGTTGGCCGGGGGGCAGGCGCGCGGCCGCCAGGGCCAGGGGTGGCTTTGGGAATCAGGAGCGGGCCAGGTAGGTATAGCTGAGCAGAGCGCGTTCGTAGCGTGCCCAAAAGCGGGCGGAGTCCTCATAGCTCATACGCTCCTCCTCCAGGGCTTTCTCCACGTGCCGGTGCAGGCTTCGCAGCAAGTCTTCCTCGAAGTACTCCACATAGGAAAGCAGCTCCTTGACCTTTTCGCCGCCCACGACCTGGGTCAGCTTGGGCCGGCCCTTGGCATCCAGGTCCACGTGCACCACGTTGGTGTCGCCGAACAGATTGTGCATATCGCCCAGGATTTCCTGGTAGGCGCCGACCCGGAAGAACCCTCTAAAATAGGGGGTCTTCTTGGTGACCGTGTGCACCTCGAGGATCGATTTGTGCCCGCGCTCGTCGATGAAACGTGCCAATTTGCCGTCGGAGTCGCAGGTCAGGTCGGCCAACACCGCCTTGCGGTCTGGCTCCTCATCGAGCCGTTGCACGGGCATGATGGGGAACAGTTGGTCGATGGCCCAGGCATCGGGTAAGGATTGGAATATGGAGAAATTGACGAAGTAGGTATCGGCCATGGCTTCCTCCAGGTGTTCCATTTCCTCGGGCATGGACTCCTGGGCTAGAGCGACTTGGAGCACCCCGTGCAGGGTCTTCCAGTAACTGCGCTCCATGAGAGCTCGCTGTTGAAGCGACAGATGCCCTGTCCGGAAAAGGGTGAGGGCTTTTTCCCGGAGGTCGTTGGCGTCGTGATAGCGCGATTGGTAATTGCTGGCGTCGATGTCCAGTTCGCGCTCCTGCATGAATAGCACCGTGTCATCCAGGGGCTTGTCGCAGGGCCACTCCGCCTGGTCGTGGGTCGTGAGAGTGGTGATGCCAACGACTTCACCGATGAGTACGGCGTGCTGGGCTACCAGGGCGCGTCCCGATTCGGAAAGGATGATCGGCTCGGGCAGGGAATTCTTGCTACAGCACTCCTTGAGCGCCCAAA
>JARGOW010000244.1:5343-6220 GCA_029212955.1 Planctomycetota bacterium
GTTGCGGGAGGAATCCGTGTCGGTTTGTGATCCGTCGTAGTCCACACCCAGGCCACCGCCCACATCGAAATATTGGATCCTTACGCCCATGGAATGCAGTCCAACCAGCATTTGGGTGGACTCGTTCATGGCCTGTTTGATGGACCGGATGTGTGAGATTTGACTGCCTATGTGGAAGTGTAGGAGTTGCAGGCAATCCAGCATGTCGTGCTCACGCAACATCTCTACAGCGCCAACGATCTCCTCGGCGGTCAAGCCGAACTTGGATCGGTCGCCCACCGAATCCTGCCAGCGGCCCGAGCTCCGGAAGGACAGTTTGCAACGCACTCCGATCACGGGGCGGATGTCCAGGGACTTGCAGGCATCGATGATGGTCTGCACCTCGGTGATCTTTTCAACCACGATGATCGAAGTGATTCCGATCTGGGTGGAAAGGATCGCCATCTCCACATATTCACGATCCTTGTAGCCGTTGCAAATCAGAAGGGAGCCTTCCCCGGCCTGGAGGGCAATGCCCGCGATGAGTTCGGGCTTGCTTCCGACTTCCAGCCCCATGCCGTGCTTGCGTCCTTCCTCGAGTAGGGCTTCGACCACCAGTCGGTCCTGGTTGACCTTGATGGGGTAGATTCCGCGATACGGAGCCCCATAGCCGAATTCCTCCTTGGCGTGGTCGAAGACCCCGTGCATGCGACGAACCCGGTTGCGAAGGATGCCGTCGAAGCGAATCAGAACAGGGGCTTGCACGCCGCGGGCTTGCACCTGGGCCACCAGGTCGAACAGGTCGATGGACCCGCCGGAGTCCCCATCGGGGGTCACCACCACATTGCCCTTTTCACCCACTTGGAAATAGTCGTCGCCCCATTCGGCCACGTGGTAG
>JARGOW010000245.1:0-2520 GCA_029212955.1 Planctomycetota bacterium
GTTGCGCACACTCTTGTTCAATTGAAGTTTAGGGCTCAGCTTGAGGCCGACGATTTGCTCGTACCACTTCTTGCTGGGGATGTACTGCTTGGGTTCGCCGAACGCCATCAGTTCAACGCGGCTGACTTTGCCCGCAGAATCGACGACCACCATGACCGTTTCTTTGAGAGTGCGAACCCGGTGGGTGTCGAAGTATGCGGTGCCTACAACTTTGCCATTCTTCGTGGCCACATAGGGGTAAACGATCGTGGAGGTGAAGGTGGTTTGCGCGGCCTTGGCGATGGCCGCCACCTGTGCCTTGGTCAAGTACTTGGTGGTGCGCTGCACTTGGCACTTGGGGAATGCGAGCTCCAACGCTTCCTGATGGGTAAGGAAGGTCTTTTGCGCAGCCAATGGCGCGGGAACCACAACCGGGCCCGCCCCGGGGTTTGCATTCCCGGAGCGGACACACGTGAGAAGGAGGACTGCGAAAAGCAGCCCGGTGATGCTTTTAGAATGCATAACCCATGCTCAGGTTGAGGCGATCTTCGGCCTGATCAAAATCCTGGTAGTCGACTTTGAAGACGATGTTTGTGATCGGGGCCCACTGCAGTCCCACGGTCAGAATCTCTTCTTCCTGGGTGGGGTCCGCGGTCAGAGCGCTGTCCACGGATGCGTGGGTGTCCAGTTCTTCGTAGCGCACAAAAGCGGTCAGCGAATCATTCTTTTTGGACTCACGGTTGTGGAAGAAATCATAACCAGCTTCCAGATAGAAGCCGTCCTGGCGTTCTCCAACAACGGTCGCATCGGCGCCACTGGCGATGAAAATCTCTTCGGTGTTGTCCACCGTAGCCGTGGTGACCAGACCTCGGAAGCGCCACGCATCCACTTGATATTGGGCGTGAAGGTCAAAGATGGTCATGCCCACCGAGCCCAACCCTGCGCCATCCTGGTCGGCTTCGCCCACATAAGCCGAGATGCCGACGAGGGCGCCGGGGTTTTCGGTCCAGTCGAGACGTAGGGCCAAGGCCAAGTCTTCCGACTTTGACTTGCTACCCTTTTGGCGGCCGCCGCGGAGACCGGCCTCGCTGAATCCAGCCGCGTCCAGGCCTGTCATGACGTAGGCCTTGTACTGGAAGCCGCCGGTGTCGCCGAGGATGCCGAGCCCGTTTTCCCGCCAGGTGCTGGGGATGATGCGTCGTTCGGTTTCGGGGCGCGACGCTCCGAAATAAGTGGTGGGCTCGTGCATCTCATTGACGAATCCCAGGGGGGCGAGCAGCAAACCAGCCCGGAAGTTCATGGCCTCGGACTTTTGATATTCCAAGTAAGCGAACTCCACGGATGCCGAACCGCTTTGGCCGGTGCTCGCATGCTCGAACTCGATTTCTGAGTTGAAGACCCAGTTGTGCTCGAACTTGTAGCCCGCGTAGATCACATTGCGCAGGTAGTCGCTGGTACTGCCCTTGGATCCTGAATAGTCGGTGAAGATGGCTTCGCCATAGCCGCCGAACGTGAATCCTTCGTTCTTGCCGTAGACCTTGGAAGCTGCGGGACCCATTCCAAGAACGCTATCACCCATGGCGGGCATGGTGTCGGGGAATTGAACCTGCTCCATTTGGGTGGACAGGGCCTCGATGTATTGGGTTAGCTCCTGGTTTCGCAGTTCCAGCGCTTTCATGCGCTGCTCCATCGAATCTTGAACGGGCGTGGCGAGGGCGAAGGTGGGGGCGAGCACGAGAGCGCTCGCAATGGTGATGGCATGGGCTTTCATTGATCAGCCTTTCCGGTTCTGTTGGGGGTGGGGTTGTTGGCTTGTGACTCGGGGAGCCACAAGATGGTTTGATGGCTGCTCAGGTTGTCCTGGCAGTTGCGTGTGGCGCGCAGGCGCGGTTGGCCTTCGTGGAGTTCCACGAAAAGGGCGCGAACGTTGGGCAGGCTGGCGGCGAGGCGCAGGCCTTCGTCGGGGCCCAGGGCAAAGAGCGCAGTGGACAGGCAATCCGCGTCGAGCGCGTTCTCGCACCAAACCGTGACGCTGCCGAAATCAGCAGCGGGTTGACCCGTGCGGGCATCCAGAATGTGGCTGAAGCGTTTGCCGTCCACTGTGATGCCGCGCTCGCTATTGCCCGAGGTGGCCAAGGAACCGAACGAAAGTTCCCAGGTGGCGATGCTGATCAGGCGGTGTGCCGGGTGGGCAATGTCGATGGACTGGGTTTGACCTTGAACCAGCACCTGGCCGCCAAGGTTGAGCGTTAGCGCGGTCTCCTCGGGCAAGCACGCCAGGGCGTAATCCATGGACGCGCCCTTACCGAATCCGCCGCTGGCGATTTGCGCTCCAGCGGATCGAAGGGGTTGGCCGTTCCGCCAGCGGAGTCTGTGGGGCTGGGTGACCAGCAGCGCGGCCTCGATGGCCGAGTCGCTCGGGACCCTGCCCTTCCCCCGCAGATCCCAGGCCAGAACAAGCGGTTCGGCAAGTGGCGAAAATGCACCCCCGGTGACTTGTCCCCAGTACTCCGCCCGGGCGATTTCTCGGGCCAGCTCCAA
>JARGOW010000245.1:2556-6195 GCA_029212955.1 Planctomycetota bacterium
TCGGCATGGGCTCCCCGGGCTTGGAACGGTTCCATGCGGACAACTCGGAGTCGGGTCGCCAATTGGAGAGGCGCTGTTCGGATGCGGCCAGTGCCCGCACCACGTTTTCGCTGTTCGCCAGTGCGTCCGCCCGATCGGCGCCCCCGATGGAGAGACTCCAGGGGGCGCCCATAACCATGCCCTGGCGCTCGACGACGTGGGCCTGTGGGCCGGTCGCTCTGTGGCCATCCTGGTTCTCCTGGGGAACCAGGGCCAGGGAGGCAAGGGTGAGGATTTGTGTGATTCGCAGCATGGCGGTCCCGCTTGGGGGCGCCATGTAAATGCGACTGTGTCGCAATTGCAACGGTTAATTGCGATGTTTTGGAAGGTCTTGATCTGGGGCAGATCCCGGCCTGGAGCCCCTAGGGGCCGTTAAATTGCCAGCGCCACCGATCGAAGCCCGAAGAGGACTCCAATCGATGGCGCTGTGATTGGCTACCGGAGACTGCCTAGGAGGGCAGCCTGGCCGGAAAGGCCGTGACTACCAGCGGTCGCCGCCGCCGCCGCCGCCACCGCGATCGTCGCGATAACCGCCGCCGCCAGAGCGACCACCGCCGCCGCCGCGATCGTCACGATAGCCGCCGCCGCCGGAGCGACCACCGCCGCCACCGCCGCCGTAACCACCGCCGCCGCCGCGACCACCGCCGCCGCCGCCGCCGTAGCCACCGCCGCCGCCGCCACCACCGCCGCCGCCGCCATAGCCACCACGTCCACCACCGCCGCCTTCGCGGGGCTGGCGCTCTTGGGCGATGTTCACGCGCAGGTCGCGTCCATCAAGCTCTTGTCCGTCAAGCGCCTGGATGGCTGCTTCGGCGTCTTCCGGGCTTCCCATGTCGACAAAGGCGAAACCACGGGGGCGGCCGGTGTCACGGAAGGTCATGATTTGCACGTCGTTTACCGTGCGGCCATCTTCTTCAAAAGTCTGGCGAAGGGTGTCGTCGGTGGTATCCCAGGAAAGGTTGCCGACATAGAGTCTGTTAGACATAGCGTTCTCGATTCGAAAGTCTTTGTTGTCCATGCCCCGACTTGTTGATGGGGAGGACAATCCACAAATGGTGACACGCTTGAACCCCTTGGTTCTCGATGCGTGCCACGCCGTCGAAAAGCATACCGAAACTGGAGAACCCAACCGGTTATATTGGGCTCCCAAAGCGGAAAAACATCGGAACTGGGGGAATTAGGCCTCCAAACAGGCCCTGGGGGCCGATGAAGCCCTATCGGTCCCTTACCGTTTTCCCACCAAATCCTGCTACATCACCCGAAATGACCCGTTTTCTAGTCACCGGAGGAGCCGGCTTCATCGGCTCCCACCTCACCACAGCCCTCGTGGAGCGCGGAGATACCGTGCGTGTAATGGATATCGTGGGTTCCGATCAGCTGCACAACCTGGCCCATTTGCAAGTGGGGGACATGGGAAGCGGTGCTCCGGTGGAGTTCCTGCAAGGTGACGTGTCCAACGCGGCACAGTGCAAGCAAGCCATGCAGGGAATCGCGGGCGTGTTGCACGAGGCCGCGCAGGTTTCTGTGCCCGAGAGCGTTGCCGATCCGGTGCGGAGTTACGAGGTCAATGTAACCGGCACTTTGAACTTGCTGGAAGCCGCGCGCGCAGAAGGAACGCAGCGCTTTCTCATGGCCGCTTCCGCCGCAGCGTATGGCGACAACCCGACGCTACCGAAAGTGGAGTCGATGATTCCAGAGCCGTGCTCACCCTACGCGTCCGGAAAAGTCGCGGGCGAACATCTGCTGCGCGTTTGGGGAATGTGCTACGGAATGAAAACGGTTGCGTTGCGATACTTCAACGTGTTTGGTCCCCGGCAGGCCGACAACAGTCCTTATACGGGTGTCATTGCAATCTTCGCCCGCGCGCTTTTGGAAGGCCGCGCACCGACGATCTTTGGCGACGGCGGGCAAACCCGTGACTTCACTTGCATCGAGAATGTGGTGTCAGCGAATCTACTCGCGTTGGATGCGGATCTAGAACCGGGCGCCGTCATCAATGTCGGTGGTGAAGAAAAAATATCACTGAACGAACTGTACGAAGTGATGGCCCAACACCTGGGTGTGGACTTGAAGCCTTCCTATGCGGAAACCCGTGAAGGCGATGTTCGTCACAGCTTGGCCAACATCGATCGTGCGAGGAATCTGCTCGGTTATGCCCCGCGCCCTAATTGGCAAGAGGTCCTGTGCGAGACCTTGGACTGGTACGCCGAGCGCATCGCAAAGCCTGCGTAGGACTGCAGATGGACTCTAACACGACCCAGAGTATTGTGATCCCGAAGTCCTTGGCGGGCGTGCGCTTTGATCGCGCCTTGGCGGAGCTCCTTCCGGAACGCTCCAAGTCTCAACTGCAAAAGTTGGTGCGTAAGGGCAGTATCAAGCTGAATGGGCGCAAGATCTTGCGGTCGAACATCAAGCTCCAAGGTGGCGAACGAATGACCTATTGCCTGGACGGCGGCTTGCCGGGGGAGCGGTTGGCGCAGGAGCTCGAATTCCTCCATGTGGCCGACGAATTCGCTGTGGTCAACAAGCCTCCGGGCATGATCACGCACCCCGTGGAGGCCCATACGGGAGATAGCGTGGCTGAAAAGTTGGTGGAGCGCTTCGGACCCCTGCCAGGCCGGGAGGAGGCCTATCGTCCGGGAATCGTGCACCGATTGGATCGGGAAACCAGCGGCGTGATGGTGGTGGCTTGCACCCAACGGGCCTTGGACGAGCTGAGCGATCAATTCCGGAATCGAACGGTGCGAAAGCGCTACGTGGCTTTGATTCACGGAAGGCCTGATTGGGAGGATCTCACCGTAAACGCCCCGCTAGGGCCCGTGCCTGGGCAGCGCGACCTCCAAGGGATTTCTGCCTCAGGCCGCGAAGCCCACACGGATTTCGTCGTACGCAAACGTTGGCGTGAATTCACCTTGGTGGAGTGTCGGCCCACCACGGGGCGGCGGCATCAGTTGCGAGTTCACCTTTGGTCCGAAGGATTCTCCATCGCGGGAGACAAACTGTACCGCCCCAAGGGTGAAGTGGAGAGGGTCAAGTCCCTACGCCACCACGCCCTGCACTGCGAATCCCTCGGATTCCAGGAGCCGCTCACCGGGGAGGAGCTGACCTTCGAAGCTCCCTTGCCCGAAGGCTTCGCGAGCTTCGTGAAGTCCCTGGGCTAAACGAAACTTGAGCCGCTTTACTTGATCGGCCGCAGTTGAATGTTGCGAAATTCGATGGGGACGCCCTCGGATTGAAGGCCGATGGGACCGGGCATTTCGGCGCACCACCGGGCGGTGTTTTGCAACTGTCCGTTGACCCAGAGGCTCAGCCGGCTGCCGTCCAGCAGAATACGGTAGTGGTTCCACTCGCCGAGGGGCTTTTCGTTGGAGGGTAAGAGTTTCACCGTATGGCGGCCGCTGGTGCGCTCGGAATCCACAACCATGGGGAACTTGTCGATGTTCCAAATGTCGCCGGCGCTGCGCGATTGCAGTTGAGCTTCGATGGAGCGGGGCCAGGTCTTGTGGGGGCTTTGGATGCGCAGAAGCACGCCGGAGTTGCCCGGGCCCACGGAGGGATCGCCACGCCACTCCTAGGTCAGTTCGAAGCTAGTGTAGTGCG
>JARGOW010000246.1 GCA_029212955.1 Planctomycetota bacterium
CCGGTAGTTCAGGGATGAGTCCTTGGTCAAATCCGACTTCTCTTCGTTCTTCACATCCTGGGTTTCGCTGATGATTACGGTCACCAAGTCGCCAACCCGGCGTGCGGTGGGACTCGCTCCCATGCGAACCGGAGTTGCAAAGGGATCGTAGATCGAACCACGACGGCCCTGTGCCATGCTGAAATCCGCCGTGCAAAACACGAGGAAAAGGGCGATGAGAACGTTGCGCAGAGACTTCATTTGGTTTTGTTGGATGTTCATGATTAGCGGAGCTCCACGAGAATTCGGTTCTTGGCCACAACGGTCCCCGTGAGCTCTTTCGAGTTCAGGTCGATCTTGATCCGGATGGAATCGCCCACCCTTCCGTCGGAAAGCGCCACCCCGCCCGTGCGAGCGATGACGGATCCTGACTGCACTTCGACTTGCACCCTGTGACCCGAGATCACGACTTTCTCGCGGCTCACATCACTGGGGTAGATCGCGGTGCCCGGGGTTAGCTCCCTGGCGGCCACTGCGCTCTGCAGCTTCCGCAAAGACAGGGCGGATTGACTAGAGCTTTGGGAACGCTTGCGCCGTTCGATCTGGAACATGTCCGGCGTGAGCTTTTGCCCCTTTTGCACGCGCACCTTGAGCACGGCCACATCCTCCCAGGTCGCCACGGACCAGGTGGTCCATTGCGTTCGCCAAAGCTCTCCGTCCACTAGGATGTCGACCGCGACGCCCTGCAGGCCCTGGGTGGCGGGTCCCGTGGCGGCCCGAGCGCGAACCTCGACCCCGTCCCGTCCCGTGGGCGCGGTGATGTCTTTGATGGATCCGGTCATGGAGATCTCCACGTCCGTGTCCTTGAATTTGGCTTCCACTGCCTTTTGGGCGCGGGACCGAAGGGTTTCCGCAGTCACCACCTTCACGGCAGGGAAAACCCGACATTGGGTCGATCCGGCAAAGGTCACCGAGGCTTCGGGAGCTGCGGGGGCAATCTGTTGCTTGAGTCGGCCCTTGTGCAGCAATCGGCTGTAGCCGGGGGCGGGAACATAGCCCAGGTTGACCGCGCGGATGCGTTCCACCTCGACCGGATCGTCGCCCGTAACCGTGGCCACATCTCCGAGGCGCAGGCTCAAGCCTGAAGCCTCGACCTTGGCCGGAAGTTGGATGGTGACTCCACCAAAACTCAGAAGGAAGGTTGCAAGTAGCATGATGATTTAGCGGATCAGTTGGCCAACGGTTTGCAGCATCTCATCGGAGACCTGGATCGCACGGCTGTTCACTTCGTAGTTGCGCTGGGCCACGATCAGGCTCACAAGTTCCTCTACGGTGGTCACGTTGGATCGCTCCAAGGAACCCTGTTGGATCAAACCCGCGCCATTGGAGCCCGGAGGGCCCGTGGTAGCGGCACCCGAGCTGGCGGTGGCGGAAAGAAGGTTGGCGCCCTCGGCGTGCAACCCCATGGGGTTCGGAAAGCGGGTCAACTGAAGCGTTCCCGCGGTTTGATTGACCCCTTGATCGTTGCGGTAGCTCACGACACCCGATTCGGAAACGTTGATCGCCATGACTCCCGGGGGCAAGGTGATCGGCGGGTTCAGGGATCCGCCTGTCGCCGTCCGCAGAAGTCCGTTCTGGTCGCGACGGAAGGATCCATCGCGGGTGTAAAAGGTGTTTCCGTTGGGTTGATCGACCGCGAAAAAGCCTTCGCCCTGGATTGCCAGGTCGAAGGAGTTTCCTGTGAGCTCGAGCTGCCCTTGCTCCATGACCATGGCAGAGCCGGCCACTTGGGTTCCGCTTCCCACCTGCAAACCCGTGGCATCCACGATGCCCGAGCCAATCTCGGCACCCTGGTTGCGATAGGTTTGGTAGTACAGCGCCTGGAAGGACAACCGGTTCTTCTTGAAGCCGGTCGTGTTGGCGTTCGAGATGTTGTTGGCAATGGTGTCCACCTGCATCTGTTGGGCTTTCATGCCCGATGCGGCGGTTAGTAGGGATCTCAGCATTGTCTTAGTGGCTTAGGGGAGCGTGGGGTGTTCGATTAGTTGCCGCGGTTCAAGCGCTTGTAGGATTGGTCGATCTGGGTGATGATTTGGCTGGCTTGTTCAAACTTCCGTTGAACGGAAATCAGGGCGACCAACTCGCTCACAGCGTTCACGTTGGAGCCTTCCACGGCACCTTGAACGATGAGGCCTGTGCCCGCTTCGCGCTTGGATTCGGGCGGAGCCATCCAATAGCCATCCTTGGTGTTGTCCAACTTCTCCTCGTCCGCGAATTCGACCAAACGCAGGCGTCCAAGCTGGCGGTTGGCCTGGGTCACCGCGCCCGTTTTGTCCACCACGATCGACTCACCGGTGGGCTGGATATTGGCTTGCACACCCTCCCAGACCAGGGGATAGCCTTCACTGGTCACTACAACGCCGGCACCGGTCATGTGAAAGGACCCGTCGCGGGTGTAGACCTCGCCGTCGGGGGACTCGATAGCAAAGAAACCGTCGCCCTGGATTGCCAAATCCAGCGCGTTCCCGGTGTTCTGCAACGCTCCCTGGGAGAAGTCGTTGGCCTCGGTCATCTGTAGCCCGATATGGGCGGCATCCATCTTCCCCATAAAGGTTCCGTGGCTGGCGGCGAGTCGGCGCTTGAATCCAGCGGTGTTGGCATTGGCCAGGTTTGCCGTGATGGATTCGAGGCGCTTCTCATGGGCCAACATGGCCGTGGATGCGTGGGATAGACCGTTCATGCCCGCTTACAAGCAAGGCATGTGCCAAGTGTCTCATTCACCCGGGAAAAGGCCCAAGGGGCCCTTTCGGCCGAATCAAAGGGTCGGAACGGAAATCATTTCCCGGTCCAAGGCGGAAATTAGTTCCCCTCGTCCAATCGTTCCAGGAGCCACTCCCGGTCGACACCCGGATCCAAATCCTGGTCAATCCCGATCTTGCCCGAGTGCGATTCTAGTCCGATCGCCTTGGAGAGCCGGTCCGACACAGGAGCTCCACGCTTGCTCAGTAGCATGGCCAACATACGAGCCCGCTCAAATTCTGCCTCGAACAGTGCGGTCTTCAATTCCGACCTTAGCTCCTCCACACCCACCGGGGCCCCGTCGGGACGGGCGAGACCAGCAGCGGCGTCCAACATCCTTCCAAACTGCTTTCCACTGCGCTCCGGCGCCATGTCCGCGGTCCAACTGGCGTCATAGTTCCCAAGAGCCATGTGGGCATGCAACCGGTCCCCATCGAAGCGCTGGAACAGGCTGCCCAAATAAAGGAGGCCCACACAGCCGCCGAGCACCAACCCCAATCGGCCCATCAAGCGAATGCGTCTCAGGAAGCGCATCTTAAAGATTTCGTCGTAGGCGGCTCGGTGCAAAAAACTCACGCGCCGCGCTGTACTGAAATGGCGCCAACCACCGCGATCACGATTGCCTCCCCCGACCCGTTCCAAGGCTTGAATCAAAGCCTCGGGATCCCCGGTCAAGTCCATACTGAACAGGTCCGCTTCCAACTCAAAGCGCCTGGAAAGCCAGCCGAAGCAAACATAACCAATGGCCAGGACGGCAACAAAAGCGAGCACGCTGTTCGAACCCTCCGGGGCAAACAGAGTCCAGATCAAGAGATCGCCACCCAGCAAGAAGAACGTGGCCCAGGCCAAGAAGATCGGCACGTGAAAGCGCTTCGCGTGGCCGATTTCGTGTCCATAGACGCAAGCCAACTCGCGGGCGCCCAGCATGGCAAGCAAGGAGTCGCTCAATAGAACCACCCTGGAACGCTTGGAAATCCCCATGATGGCCGCGTTGGCCACCATGTTGTCCGTATTCCAAAGTAAGAGTTTGCGTGCTTTGAATGAGGCCTGGGCGGCCACGTCCTCAAACAACTGACGAGCCGGTCCCTGGGGCAAGGAACTCGTGTCCCAGGTATGGCTCAAGAGAACGGGCATCAGCGATGCGAACAGCATGGTGATCCCCAGGAAATACAGGCCTCCGAACAGCTCCACGGACTCGATATTCACCCTCCAGACTTCACTACGGGCGCTGAGAATCGAGATCAGCATGTACAGGGCCAATGGAGACATGGCCGCAAAAAGCGAACGCACTTGCATGCGGAGTCTACGGGGCATGGGGCTCAGTTTTGCCCGGTCCACAAGAGCCTCGGCGTGAATGGCCGCTACTTGGAAAACCACGAACGGCGCAAAGCAAACGACCATGCCCCAATCGGGCCAATCGTTGTAGCCCAGCGACTGGCCCGTCCAATCGCGCACGAATTCCACCCATCCCAGCATCATGGTGGAGACCGCAAACGCAATCACACCCGAATAGTGGGCCACGCGAGCTACTATTGCGGAAACCTGGAATCCACGGCGCACCGCCCAATACCGCCACAACCCCACAGAAACATAAGGCAGCAGTAAAAGGAGCGGCATCCACTTCACATCCCATACACCCCCATCCTCGAGGACGATCCCCACGATGAGGGCCATTACGGCAAGAATGATGTGGACCAAGAACTTCATACTGATCCGAATCCTAGCAGTCGGATTCCGTTTGGGTGGCCCCTTGGGCCTGCAGCTCCAAAGAATCCCAACGTGCTGCCCCTTGGAGCCAGAGGCCGTGGGTGTCCCGCCCCACAACCAATTCGCCACCTGGCAGGCCCAGGGTGAGTTCCTGGCGAATGAGCGCGGTTCCAAACAACATGTGCGCTACGGCGCAGGCCCCGCTCCCGCAGGCTTCGGTCTCGCCAACGCCCCTCTCCCAAACACGGACGCGGGGCTGGTCCACCCGCCCGAACACGAACTCCACATTGGTTCCATCGGGAAAGCTGGGATGCACACTGAGAGCTGCCCCCAGTTCTTCCACCTCAGAGTCCTTCACGGTATTGGGCTCGATCACGAAATGGGGATTGCCCATGGATATGGAAACCCCGCGCACGGAGCGTCCGCACACCTCCAGGTTGAGAGCGCCAGCGATCAAGCGCGGAGCCCCCATGGAAACCCGCGATTGACGGGCTCCACCATTGAACGCATCCACCGGTCGGTCTCCCGCATCGGTCTCAACCACAAATTGGGGCTTGTCGACCCGGCCCCCATCAAAAACAACCCGGGTCAGGCATCGCAGTGCATTGCCACAGGCTTCAGGCCGACTGCCATCCACATTGAACAGGGCCATCCGCACTTGACCGCGCCCTTTTGGGGGCAAAAGAAGCACCAAGCCATCGGGGATTTGGCCTGCTTCATTCACCCAGTGGCCACCGCCGCCCACGAACCCTCTCGCCCAATCGGAACCGGCCGCCTCCCAATGGTCGGCCCGATCGGAATCGAGCGCGTCCACCAGGACAAATCGGTTGCCTGTTCCATCCACCCAAAACAGGGATTCCGTTCCACCATCGAGGCCCTTGGGCCTTTGTCCACTAAGCCAAACGGTCACGGATTTTTCCTGTGTTCTTGAAGTGCAGCTTGGCCACGAGCCCGAGGGAATCCCACCCATGTCGCTCCACAAAATTCACGCCACAGCGGTCCACCGGGAAGCCCGCGCCCTTGTGTAGCTCCATGCTGAATCGATCGCTGAGGTCGGCCATGCCCAGGAGGAACTCCTGTCGCGCCAGGATGGAAGCTGCGGCCACAGCCATGTTGCGTTCCGCTCGAACGGCCTGTTCCAACTGGATGTCCAAGCCCGTTAAGGCTTTGCGCATGACACTTTCATTGGCGAACCGGTCCACCAGAACTCGGACACCGGGCTGGGCCACCTGGCGGATGGCTTCCGCGTGCAAGTCCGCGAGGAACGGGTTGAGTCCCGAATACTTGGGGTAGCGCTCGTTGTACTGTTCGGGGTCCACACGAACCACGGAGAAGGGCACGGTTTCGCGCAGAGCGATGCCCAACTTCAAGGCCTTGGCATCCGTGAGCTTTTTGGAATCCATCACGCCACCCGATTCCATCTTCTTGGCCACTTCCGGGTCCAAACGCACGGCGGCCACCACCAACGGTCCAAAGAAGTCGCCCTTTCCAGCTTCGTCGGACCCCACAGTGGTCACAAGGACTTGGGAAACCGCGTCGCCCTCCTCCGACTGGGCCTTGCTGACCTTCTTCTTGGGGTTGGGGGCCTTGCCCCCCACACACCGCGCTAGAAACTCATCGGGAGTGGGACCCTGCACGACCAATTTGCCCGAATTGTAGAGCGTGGCCACCACGCCCTCTCCCTTCACGCTGAATTGGGCGTGGG
>JARGOW010000247.1 GCA_029212955.1 Planctomycetota bacterium
TCACGCGTCATGCCCACCAAATGGGGGTAGACGTCCTCGGGAATGCTGGGCAGGTAGGCGGCCGCGACCTCCGCATACTCCTCCGGCTCAAAGGGGAAGTTTAGCCGCTGAAGTGTGAACCCATAAACATGGGCATCGATGGTGTTCCAGGCATGATCGGCCATGGCATAAGAAAATCCTGCCCCAACCAGGCACCCTAACGTGCGATCCACATACGCCAGCATGGCCGGTCCCACGTTGGCCCGGGATACGATCAACAGGGTGGCCCAAGGGTGCCGCATGAGCACTGCATGGGCCGATTGAGCCCGGGCACGCATGGCTGCCTTCCAGTCCCCAGGGGGCCCAGGCCATTGGATTTCCCCGGCCACCAAGTCGACGATGCCATCCAGAATGGCGTCCTTGTTCGGCACATGCTTATAGAGCGACATGGCTTGAACACCCAGCTCCTGTCCGAGGCGTCGCATGGACAGGGCTTCCAGACCAATTTCATCGGCTAGGGCCAGGGCGGCTTGCATCACACGCTCCCGGCTAAGGGGCTGGCGGGTCTTCTTGGGCTTGGGGCTCATTGGGAGTGTTCTGGAGCAAAATCGCTGGAGTGACTCCCCCATGGGGCCCCATTCCTGTTTTCCGCTTGCCAAGCCTAGTATACAGCGTAAGCTTTACGCCACAAGCTTACTATGTAAGCCCAATCCATCGCCCCACCAAAACGCACCCGATGACCGCCCACCTGGCCCCCCAATCCGAGTACATGACCGCCCTGGTCCACCACCGCTACGGACCCTTCGACCAGCTCCAAATCGCAGAGATTGTCCGCCCAACCCCCGGCCAAGGTCAGGTGCTGATCCGGGTTCACGCGGCTTCCTTGCACGCCGGGGACTGCATGTGCGTGAAGGGCTCGCCCGCCGTGGTGCGCCTGGCCACGGGCCTCCTGCGTCCCAAGAACCCGGTGCCCGGCTTCGATGTGGCCGGGGAGGTCGTCGCTGTGGGCCCGGGGGTGACCCGCTTCCAAGTGGGAGACCAGGTTTTCGGAGCCACGGAGGGAGCCTGCGCCACCTATGCCTGCGCGCCCGAATCCCAATTGGCCCACAAGCCAAATCCATTGACCTTGCACCAGGCCGCGGGCCTTCCGACTTCGGGCCTAGCCGCTTTGCACGGGCTGCGCGACGCTGCCGGGCTGCAGGCGGGGCAGCGTTTGCTCATCAACGGTGCCGCCGGGGGCGTAGGTCACTTTGCCATTCAAATCGCCAAAGCCATGGGCGCCCATGTGACCGGGGTTTGCGGCCCGATCAGCTCCGCCATGGTGCGCGAAATGGGCGCCGACGAAGTCATCGACTACACCAAAGAGGACTTTGCCGAAGGCGGGCCGCGCTTCGATGTGATCTTCGACAACGTGGAAAACAGGTCCTTGGCTGACATTCGAGCGGCGTTGAAACCAGAAGGCATCTACCTTGCGAACAGCGGTACCGGCGCTTCGGGAATCCGATTCATGGTGCGGCTCATTAAGCCGGTCCTGCTGTCCCCTTTCGTGGGGCACACGCTCAAACGCTACCTCTCCACACCTAAGGCCGCGGACCTGGAAGTGCTCAAGCAATACGCGGAAGCTGGCCAGCTACACCCGGCCATCGACCGCACCGTTTCCCTGGGACAGGCCGTCGAGGCCCTGGCCCACATCGACTCGGGCCACGCCCACGGCCAGGTCATCGTGGACCTGGCCGGGTCCTTGGATTGATCTCGCGAAACGCCCACCCCATGCGCTTGCAAAGGCCGAGGATCCTTGACGAATCAAACCCATTCGATTCGCAGGGCACATCGATGGCGAAGAACCGGCCGCTCGATCACTCTCCGAAGCAAGCCGGTGAGGGATAGCCTGGCCAAAGAACCCCCGCCTCCAGGGCCAGGGACAAACCGGGCTCCAGGGAATCGGCCAGGGGCTTCAAGGTTGTACGCGCAAGGTCCTCGCCGAGGGCGTGCCGCATGCCAGCACCCACCCCGCGCCAAACCTGACTCCAGTGGGCCACCGGAACCCACTCGGACCATGCGGCGGAACGGTCGGGAAGGGTCCCATCCGCGACCAGGGCCTGACCGACGCCCAACCAAAACTGCGCCTCCCCCCCCGCGGGCAAACTCGAAATGTGCGTGCGCAACAGGTCCCCGTGATTGCCCCAGCCCCGGTTCAAAATGCCACCGACCTGCAAGCCCAATCCGCGGAACCAAGCACCCTTGTACGCCTCGGGAACCGCACTTTCCAAATCGCGGCTGCGTTTCAAGTGCGCGGGAAGATTGCGCAGCAGGGGGAACTCCAGCTCGGCGCTGAGGCCTTCGACCACATACTCGGCCATGGGATCCGCCTGGGCTAGCAACTTGTCCAACTCCTTGCGCACGCCCACGTTGCTCGGATCCATCATGAAGATAGGCGCGCGCAAATAGGTGCCCGCTCCACGGATCAACTCCGGTTGCCAATGACTCCGGGACAAGCGCGTCCCCATGGCACCCAGATCGATCCCCGCCGGGGCGACCACTTGGCCGTCGACCACCCCATCCATCAGTTGGGATCCGCCATACAAGAAGCCCACGCCGTGGACGATCGCCTGCTGCTCGGAGCGCGGGAACTCATCCAGATACGCGCCGACCGCATCAAAATCCCAGGTGAAGCGCCCGGTGGCAGGGTCCACAACCGTGTCCCGCATGAGCGCGTTCTTGTAGTAACCCCAGTGATACCCCGCGTATTGCGACCCAACCCCCGTATTGGCAAAGCTCCAATCCACTAGGGGAACGATGAACAACCCCAAGGCCATGGAAACCGATGCCAACGTGCGACCCAGGTTGGAAGGCAGAAAGCGCCGACCCTTCATCAGGTGGTGCACAACGCCGGCGATCAGCAAGGGTGCGAATGCAAAGTGTGGCACCAGATAGCGGAATTGACCGATCTCCACCGGTGCGGAATAGTGGTCGAACTTGTAGGAGCTCACCGCGTACACCGCGATGAAAAGGGGGAAGTATCCCACCAATGGCAGCAAGGCCAAGCGCTCAAAGCGTTGCCTGTCGTCGTGTTCACGACCATGGGCGGCCGCCGTGACAAACCGCCAGACGGTCATGGCTACAAAAAGGAAACCCACCCCCCAAACCAGGAGGAACAAGCCAAGGTAAATCTGATCCGCCACCTGACCGCTGATGGGCCCGAAGTCCTCGAAGCAAGTCGCACGGGGCAAAAGGTCCCCGGTGAACTCGGAGAGGCGCTCCGACATTTGGCTCCAGCGGCTCCCGGTCCCCAAATGATCGTCGATATATTGCCCCGGGCGCTGATTGCCCGACTGAACCCAAAGCAAGGGTCCCAAACCGATGGCAAAAGGCACGGCCAGGAGCAACAGGTCCTTGGCAGGCGCCACAAGGGCCTTCGCCGAAAGGTGCCACTCAAATCGAATCGCCAAGTGCGTTGCCACCAGCAGCAACACCATCAGCATGGATCCAAAGTAGAAAAAGATCGAAAAGCCCGCGGCCAGTCCGAACAGGGGCAACCAAAGCCAACGTCGCCCCCCATCGTTCAGGCGTACAAAGGCCCACATCATGAAGAGCTGGAAGAACAGGTTCTCGAAATGGTTGCCCTTGGCCAACATGGAATACTTGACCAACGTGGGCGGACCTACCACGAACAGCAAGGCCGCCAACAGTCCCGCGTTGCGTCCAAACATGCGATCACCCAGAGAGGCGATCAGCAATACACAACCGAGGCCCAGCAGAACCGGTACGAGCTTTAGAACCAGGTAACTGTCGCCAAACACCGAATACAAAGGCGCCGCAAGGAGCCCCGTCATCAGGTGCCCGCCGCAATTGTCGTAGAAGTCGCGCAGGGGGGCGCCATGCCATTCCCCCATGGCGATCTTGCCGATGTCCCCCATGGGGAATAGCTCGTAATTGGGGATGCTCACCGAGTCGAACGCGGTGTGCATAACCAGCACCCGGTGCACGATGTACAGGGCGCAGATGAGAATCAGAGCAAGGGAAGGGCGGCGCATAGAATTCGGGGCGAGGCCATTTCAAGCGAGGTCCAACCCACCCGGGCAGCCCAACCACTGAATCGTACCATCGCAGCTCGCTAGCCTAGCACGCAGACCCAGGCCGAGTCGCGCCACGCCAGCGGGTTCCTCTTCTACAGAAATCCTGTCTCTAAATCGCTACGGGTGCGGGCGCGTCCCTTCCTCGGAGCCAATTGGATTCCGTGAATCCATCGGCTTTTACATGGGCGTTCCCGCGTGGGCTTAGACGTCGAGGCGACCCCATGCCGAACTTGGACGCGCCGAAGGAATCCCTCGGATTCACGGCTTGCACACCCCTGTGATTTCCCTTCCCCAAGGGCCGGGACCCGCCGGCAATCATGGGAGTCCGCCCGATACACCCCCTGCCAGTTTCCATTGGGAAAGGCCGCAAGCGGGTTTCATACCACCGCAAGCCAAAGCGGTTCGCGCGCCAAGGGTCCCAGGCCGGCCCAAAGCTTGAACACCCTGCCCCCAGCGCGGCTTGCGTGGGACCGGCAGGAGATCCCCTGTACAATGCTTCGAGCCAGCCTGTCCCATCCGTTAAGGTTGTTGCAAGTCATGTGCAAAACCAAACGCCCCTCCGCGTGGCAACGCGCCCTCGAACTCAGCGCCGCCACCCCCGAAACGCGCAATCGTTACGTGGACTTGCTGCGGGCCGTCTCGATCCTTTTCGTGATTTACGGGCATTGGATTGCGGCGGCGGCCTACGCCGACGGACAGGGCGGCTTGGTCACCACGCACCTGCTCGCCCTCACCACAACCAGCCATCCTTTCACCTGGATCATCCAGGTCATGCCGGTGTTCTTCTTTGTGGGCGGATTCTCCAACGGAGTCTCGTGGAGCGCGGCACAGCGCAAGGGCAGCGCCTATTCCACCTGGTTGGAGTCCCGGCTGCGACGTCTGGTAGGGCCGGTACTGATTCCCCTGGTGGTTTGGATCGTCATGGGGGCCATCGCAAACCGCAGCGGCGTCACCCCGCCGTGGATCGGACGCGGTTCGCAAATGGCCTTGATCCCGGTCTGGTTCCTGGCCGTGTATGTCCTGATCGCCCTCCTGGTTCCGATTTCCCATGGGCTTTGGAAGCGGTTCGGTATGGGCTCCATCGTGGGCTTGGCTGCCATCGCCGCCCTCGTGGACGTGGCCTTTTTCCAATGGGGATTGGGGAACGGCGCCTGGGTCAACTACATCTTCGTTTGGTCCGCCGTACACCAGCTCGGCTACGCCTGGTGCGATGGAAAACTGGAAGGCAGCGGAAGGCCCCTGGGCTTGGCCATTCTTGGAGCGGTGGCCTTGGGCTGCATGATTCACTTCGGCCCCTACCCGCTCAGCATGGTGGGCGTTCCAGGCGACGAATTCAGCAACACCATGCCCCCGAAAATCAGCCTGCTGGCCCTGGGTTGCCTGCAGGTCGGATTGCTCCTTTCGATTCAGGAACCCATGAAGCGTTGGCTCCGCGGCTTGCGCCCCTGGGCGGCCACGGTGCTGATCAACAGCATGATCATGACCCTGTTCCTGTGGCATATGACGGTCATGATTCTGTCCGTTGGTGCAGGGCATCTGCTGGGCGACCTCGGCCTAAAGGTCGAACCCAACTCGGGTGCCTGGTGGGCGCAAAAGGCCGTTTGGCTGCTCGTCTGCACGGCGGGGATGCTGCCCGCCGTGGCGATTTTCGCACGCTTTGAGCGTCCGAAGGCCCTGCCCAAGGATGCGTCGATCCTGGCTCCTTGGCGCCTTGTGGTCGGTGCTCACTTGGTCGTATTCGGCCTGGCCGCCGTGGCCTACGGCGGCATCGCCGGTGACTACCCGCTGGGCCTGAACTGGCCCACGCTGATTCCGCCGTTCATCGGCGCTGCGCTCGTGCGAAGGTGGAAGTCGAACGCTGCCGAGTAGTTGATGCTGGTACTCTAGCGCCCCTTGGAACTGACGCCTGTGCCGTGCGGGTAACCCGTCGCCTGATTCGGTGAAGCCGTAAGCCCCTCAGCCGATGAAAACGGGACTTGGACTGTGCGCTTGCGACGCGCAGGCAACACGTCCTTTGATCCAGTGAGGCTGTGCTTGCCTTGGCCAAAGAAACCACCGCCCAGGCCTCAACCAATGCCACAACGCCAGCCCCCCGGTGCACCCCCCCCCCCCCCCCCCCCGGG
>JARGOW010000248.1 GCA_029212955.1 Planctomycetota bacterium
GGCCGTCAAGGGCATCCAAGCCGAGGTCCACGACATCCGCAACACGCCGGTTTCGGAAGAAGAACTCACCATGGCCAAAAACTATGTGACGGGTTCCATGGTGCTCGGTTACGAACGTTCCAGCGCCCGCGCCGGAAGCCTGGTCGGCCAGGAAGTCCACGGATTCGCCGAGGATCACCTGGAAGCCCTGCGCACCGCTTACCACAAGGTCACCGTGGCCGACATCCAAGCCACCGCCCAACGCCACCTCTTCCCCGACGCCTCCACCCTCACAGCTTCCGGTTCCGTAAACACGGAAACCCTGCGCGGCTTGATGGGGCTGTAAGGGCCGAATTCGATCCCACAAGGCACTCTTGTGCCGCCACAGATAGGTCCACCATTCGCAAGTCTCGATTGCTGATGAATCGAAGGGAGCGCGTGACGTCCGGTGTCCTAAGCGCCCGGGAATTCGGGCAAGTCGTGGATGGCTTGGGCCTGGTTGATGTGCCTTTGTCCGTGGGCGACCAGGAGGGCGAAGGCGTCGCCTAGGGTGAAGCGCATAAGGGGAAAGGCCGGGGAGCGCAATTTCCAGCGGCGGAGGTTGAAGTCCAGGCTTGCCCGCATGCGTTGATCCAGGTTTTCCTGTTCGGCAAGAAAGCGGGCGGGAGTTTGGGCATCGGGTGTGGCGACGGGGCGAAATTTCTTGGGGGCCTTCATTTTGGCCTCACCCTCGGGGCCCACGTATTTGGCAAAGCCTCCGCCTAGCCAGGTGGGTTCGAAGGGTTCGCCCTTGTAGGGCCGTTTGCGCGAGGCCCTGACGATCAAGCGGTCGATTCCAGGGGCGTACAGTTGGGCCGTGGTCGTCAGGTGTTCGAGTGCCTGGGCCATGCTCCAGCCCCCGCCATCGGGGCGCCAATTCAGTTGCTCTTCGGTGAGGCCTTGGGTGAGGGCTTGGGTTTGCTCGGTCAGGCGCTTCGACTGTCGCAGCAGGTCGTCCAGATACAAACTAGGCATGGTTTCTAGAGTTGCTCCAAGGACCACAGGGACATGGCCTCACGGATTTGCTTGATAGGGAAAACGCTCTTGGCGAGCAGGGCCCGGTGGAAGGCGTTGGGGTTGAAGGCCGGGCCCAGGCGCGCTTGGGTCTCGTCGCGCAGTCCAGCGATCTGCAGCAGCCCGATGGTGGAAGCGCATTGGCGGCCGGGCCGCTCGATGCTATCGCGAACGGATTGCACGCAAATGGCACGGCGAAACGCGCTGTTGTCGAGCAGGTAGGTCTCTGCCTGTTCGGGGCTCCATTCCTGGCTGTGCAAACCCGTGTCGGTGACCAGACAAGCCGCGTGCCAGAGCTCCAATAGGATCTGCCCCAGTTCATCCTGGGGTCCCGAATACATTTGGAACTCAAAGGCCAAGCGTGTGGCATACAGTCGCCAGCCCGCTTCGATGGAGGGCAGTTCCATGGTGCGCAACAATATGGGAACCGTGGTTTGCTGGCGTGTGATTTGGGTGCGTAGGTGATCGCCGGGGATGCCCTGGGCGAAGGTCCAAGCAGGAATCATGGCCCGGGGGGTGTCCTTCCACGTGCCAGGGAACAATTCGATCCTTGGGTTGCGTCCGGGCATGTATTGCACGGGCAGCAGTTGGGCCGTGGCCAAATTGACCGCGGTCGTTACTTCGAGGCCCGGCAGATCGGTGTTCGGGAACAGGGGCTTGCAGCGTTGCTGGGCCACTTCCAAGTTCGAGCGCACGTCCATGGGCCAGCGTGCTTCCGTTCCTTCGGCGGCGCCCACGCCTTCGCGCAGCTGCTTGAGGAAAAAGTCGGTCTGTGTCGGGGTGCCCATGCGTTGCAGCGCAGCGCTCAAGCGCTTGTGCAATCGATCAACCTCGGACAAACCCAATGCGTGGAGTTCGTCGGGAACCGTGCGTTCTCCGGCGATGCGACCGAGTCGGTAGCCGTACCACGCGGCGCCGTCCTTGCGGGCCCAGGTGCCGGGTTCCGCGGGGGCCTTGCCGCGCAGTTCATCCAAGGTGGTCGCGAGCTGCTGGTAGGCAGGGCCCACCTTTTGGGTGAGGGCGCGGTCGATGGCGGCGCGCAGGTCTTCGCGGTCGCTGGGTGTTAGCGTTTTGCTTTGCTCGAGAGCGTCGTAGGCCTGGGAAAGCCAGGGACTGTCCGAGCTGGAGAGGGCGGCGAAGGGGCGCCCGGCCAGCCAATTCAGGCATGCCGTGCGGGCCCGGCGCAACACTTGTTTGGGAGGCAGGGTCTGGCGGTCGGCGGAGTATTGCAGGGTCGCTTCCAGTTGGCCCAAGTACGCGGGAATCTGTTCCAACAGGGACACGTAGAGTCGCCAGTCCTCGAGGTTTTCGGGCTCCATGGTTTGCCACAGGTACCGTGCGGGCAGGCGGTGCATGCCCCCGGCGCTGGACAGGAGATTGCGATGGGCGTACCACTCCTGCTCGGCCAGCTCCCAGCGAATCCACTGGCTGGCTGCGGCCTTTTCCTGGCGAAATTCTTCGGAGGTTCCCCTCGACTGAAAATCGTCGTCGAGTCGCTTTTTGCAATCCAGCAGCCAACCCAATACCCGATCGATTTGCGCGGGATCCAGGGAGTCCCAAATGGCCACGGTGATGGGGTTGCCCTCCAGGGCGGCTTCCACCCGGGCCCGGTCCGTAGCCGTGGCGTAGACCTCGTCCAGGAAATTGTGCAGCCGGGTTGGCTCGTCCGGGGACAGTTCTTTGCGGGCGCCTTCGGGCCTCAAGAGGGATCCGCAGGCGGTCAGGCCCAATAGGGCCAGCAGGAGGTAGTTTCGCAGCATGGGTGAAGGTCCATGGTACGCCAGACGGACTTGCAAACAAGTTCCCCACCGAAACGAAACTCGCGTCCCCGGGCCGCTTGGGCTAACATCCTGCCAGAACCAGGAATCAGCCAGTGACCGACTCGAACAACTCCGACACCGTGACCCAGGGAATGCGCATTGAAGCCGCAGCCCAGTACCTGCCCTCCGAATCCGATCCGGAACGGGGGCGATTCATTTTCATTTACCGCATTCGTATGACGAATGGGGGTGATCAGCCCGTGCAGCTCATGACACGCTCCTGGCTGATCATCGATGCCGATGGCAAACGCGAGGTCGTACGCGGCGAGGGCGTGGTGGGCAAGCAGCCCCGATTGGCGCCCGGTGAAACCTTCGAATACACCAGTTACTGCCCCCTCCGCACGGACTGGGGCACCATGGAAGGCGAATTCCACTTCACCGACGAAGAAGGCCAAGGATTCGAGGCCAAAGTAGGCCGCTTTTACATGGTGATCGCGGCGGAGAACGTGATCCTCAGTTAAGGGTTCGCGCCACCCGCTCGCCATGTGTCCCGCCCCTCAAAACCCGGCAGCTTGGAGCCCGGATTCCTGGCGCGACAAGGTCTGCGTTCAGCAACCGGTCTATAGGGATACGGATCGATTGCAGCGGGTGAAGGGATCCCTTTCCGAGTTGCCGCCCCTGGTCACCTCGTTCGAAATCGAGCGGTTGCGCAAGTTGTTGGCCGAGGCCCAGCAGGGCAAGCGATTCCTATTACAGGGTGGAGATTGCGCGGAGCGCGTGGCCGATTGCCAGTCGGAGCCCGTGGCCCAGCGGCTCAAGATCCTTTTGCAGATGTCCCTGGTATTGACCCACGGTTTGCGTGTGCCGGTGGTTCGTGTGGGGCGCTTCGCCGGTCAGTACGCCAAACCGCGGTCCCGACCCACCGAAACGCGCATGGTGGACGGTCACAACCTGACGCTACCCAGCTACTTCGGGGATTTGATCAATCGTCTGGAGTTCAGCGAGGAAGCCCGCGAGCCCAACCCGGATCACATGCTCGAGTGCTATTACCACTCGGCGCTGACCTTGAATTTCGTGCGTGCATGGGTGGAGGGTGGTTTCACGGACCTGCGCGAGCTGGACCGCTGGGATCTGTCTTTCCTGACCGCGGCGGGGTTGACGCCCGAACGCCGGGGCGAGTACCAGCGTATGACGCAAAATTTGGCCGATGGTTTGAGCATGGTGCATTCCTTGGGCGGTGTGACGGCCAAGGATCCCAGCCAGGCCGCTGTGTTCTCGAGCCACGAAGGTCTGCATCTGGATTTTGAGCAAGCCCTTTCGCGCCCGGTCCCCGGCCGCGAAGGTTCCTACGATCTTTCCACCCACTTCCCTTGGATCGGCGACCGCACGCGTTCCTTGGATGGTGGCCATGTGGAGTTCTTCCGCGGCATTCGCAATCCGATCGCGGTGAAGTTGGGGCCGAGTTCCACGCGCCAGGACGTGGTGGAACTTGCCAAGGTGTTGAACCCGAGCGATGAGCCGGGGCGATTGACCTTTATTACCCGCTTGGGTGCGGATCGCGTGGGGGATTACCTTCCGACTTGGATTGAGGCCATGGGGGACCGGCCCGTGCTTTGGGTCTGCGATCCCATGCACGGCAATACGAGCACCACCCAATCGGGCTACAAGACCCGTTCTTTCGAAGCCATCGCCCAGGAATTCGAACGCACTTCAGCCGTGCACGAAGCCTGCGGAAGCTATCTGGGAGGCCTGCACGTGGAGGTCACCCCCGACGACGTGACCGAGTGCATCGGCGGCACCGAGGGCCCAGACGAAGCGACCCTAAGGCACCGCTACCAAACCGCCTGCGACCCGCGTTTGAACTACCAGCAGGCGCTGGAGCTGGCCTTTCGGCTTGCCCACCACGTGCAAGACGGGCGCTAGGTTCCCCGGGAGAGGGGAGGGGCGGTTTGCTGCTCGATCCGGGTGTGGCCCTGCCAGTTGGTTGAATCCGGGGAGCAGCTTGCCTTCGTTTGGGGCCGCTGGCGGCACCCACGGTGGTTCCTACGGCCATTGAATGGGGCCACCGTTCTGTTTGGGCATTGGTGAATCTTCCTTGGTTTTTAACTGCAATTGAGACGCGATCTCAGGTATGTTTCCGGGCGTCAACCGCAATCGGGTTGGCCCCTGAAACCGGAAACAGTGCCCGGGCGCACCTAAAACAGCCCTTTTCGACCATGTTTGTGAACCAATTGGCCCCTCTTGCGGCCCTCGCTTCGACCGCTCTCCTCCTCTCCAGCCCCCTGGCCGCCCAGGGCCTGTCCCGCTGCTATGTGAACAACAGCACCGGAACGGACTCGGTTTGGCTCTGCCAGGATCTCGACCAGAACGGGGATTACAACGGGGTAGGTGAGATCACGATCTTCTATGACGACCTGATGGGGACCTTGGATTTGAGCTCACCCCAGGGTTCTGTCATCCGGCCCGATGGATCCCTGTTGGTGTCCGATGGCACCGAGGACGTCATCCTGCTGCTGGCTGATTTGAACGCCAGCGGAGACGCCTTGGACATGGGGGAGGCCACGGTGTTCTTCGACGGGGATCCGTTGATCAATGGGTCGGGAGTCGAAATGGCCAGCGCTCGACATATGTGGGTGGACGAGGACTTTGTGACCTGGGTTGCTGTGGCCAATTCGGGCAGCGGAGGTTCCGACATGATTCTGCGCCTGGAAGATTTGGACGCGGACGGTTCCGCCAATGGGGTGGGCGAAGCCAGCATGTACTTCGAGAGCTTGCCGGGCGCAGGGACCGGGGACTCGATTCCTGTGGACGTGATGCGCGGTACCGATGGTGCGATTTACTACGTGGAGACTGGAACGGTGAAACCCCGCGGCGTGTATCGCCTCGAGGACCTGGATGGCTCGGGCTCCATCGACCAGCCGGGCGAGGAAACCACCTACTTTGTAACGCCCCCGCCCTTCATCAACCCCTTCCATTGGACCGCACACCTGGCACCCGATGGCCGCATGTACCTGGTGGATGGCGACACCGATAGCTTCTGGGTTCTGGACGACATCAATGGGGATGGGGTCATCGACAACCTGTCCAGCGAGGCTGCGATCTTTTGGACTCCGCTGCTTGCCAGTCGTGTTTGGGGCTTTGACTTTGCCCCCGATGGATCCGCCTATGTGGGTGAGGATCAGACCCCCGACCGATTGCTGCGCCTGCACGATGCGGATGGCAACGGCGAGATTGACAACGCCACAGAGGTGTTCACTATCTATGACGATACCGTTTCGGCGGTCGACATCGGTTCGCCCCGTTCGCTGGTGGTGTTGCCAGAATACGGAGAGATTGGAAGCGCTTATTGCATCCAATCCAATGT
>JARGOW010000249.1:0-4533 GCA_029212955.1 Planctomycetota bacterium
CCTCCATCACACGGAACACAGTCCAACACCTTCAAACCACAAAAGAACGCCCCAGTCAGCTGAAGCTAACCAGGGCGCACACTCCTCGATGGAATTGTCGGACTAGAGTCCTGTGACCGTAATGTCGCCAATGACCAAGTCCACGTGATGGGCAAAGATGGCTAGGGAGCCCGTGTCCGGACCACCGTCGGGCGAAGTGTGGCTGTGGGTCCAGTCGTTGGGTTCGGGATCGGTGAGAGCCCAGACCTTGATCTCGTGCTTGACCGATTCATCCGGCTGGGTTTGCACCCGGACTTTCATGGTGTAGGCAGTTCCCGGCACGATCACGGGGCCGTGGAAACCCAAGATCTCCTGGTTGTTTTCATTGACCCATAGCTCCCAGGTCTCTCCACCCACCAGGTCATACCACCGGTAAGTGAACAGGGATTCCATGGGATAGAGCCCATGCAAGGGATCTTCAAACGCGCCACCGGGCTGGTGCCCATTCCAACGGTTGATCACACCGATGGCGTAGGAACTGGTCCCCGGCGTGAAACCCGCCTGATCGAAGCCCATCACCGTGAAAGGAATCGTAGCCTCGTAGTCATCCCAAGCTTCCGGCCCAAGGGCCTCGCCCAGGGCAAAGAGTCGATCGTACCCCAGGCGTTTGCGGTTCGTCCGTAAGACAAACCCCTGGTCCGGATCCTGGTTGATTTGCCAATCGCCGTCCACCACCAGCACAAGGAATTGCCACCCATGCTTGGTGTACAGGGCGGAAGCTTCAAAGTCCGTGGTGTAATCCCTCGGCCAGCTCGTATGCGGTTTGAACTGCACCAGCACCAAGCGGAAGGTCTCATGTCCATCGTCGTCCGACGCACGCAACAGCAGTTCGTTACGGTGGTATCCGTCCACCAGGGGACCTGAATCCAAGTCTTCCACGGGAATCACGATGTTGAAATCACCCTCGTCGCTCAAACGCCAGGGCGCGGTGTCGATCGCCCGATCATCCCCGAGCAGGGTCGTAACATAGCTGCCGCCATTGAGGGACCACTGCAAGGTGTTCGTCAGTGCGATGCGGTCCTCGTCCTCGTCATAGATTCGACCGACGATATTTACGCGGTCCTGGGCGTTGCCATGCTCCCCAAAGACCTGATAGTTGTAGTGCAAATCTTCGTGTTGCCAGCCGTTCCAAACGCGAATGGCGGGATGCACACTTCCAAACCCATTGGTATCAAAGGTCGTGTCGGGCAACACTTCGACCTGCCCCAGGTTGTCGGAAACTGTGGCCTGCGCATGATAGGTCGAAGCCGGATCCAACCCTGGCATAAAGCCTTCTTGGGCGTAATCCAGATCTTCAATGAAGTCCACACCAGCCTTGTAGTCCGTGGTCAATCCCCACTGAACCGCGCCCACGCTGGGCTCGTCGCTCCACCACCGAAGGCGCGCGGCCGAATCGGAAATCAAACCCACGTCCCAGCGGTACACGTAGGGTGCCGCGTTGTCCGCGGGCACGCCCACGTCCTCACCAGGCAAGGGGAAAGCGTTATCGAAGATGTAATCGGTTTCCAAGATGAAAGGTCCATCGCTGGAAGCGCCATTGCCCGCGTACAAACCCGCGTGGAAGACATCCAAGATGAATTCCAACTGGGGGCCCGCATGCCACACCTGTCCGTCGGTGGAGTAGCTGGCGGTGAACGTGGCGTTCTGGCGCGTCACACGCAACCAAAGACCATCGTTGCTGGACCAGGGGCCAGCCTGGACCCAGGTCGAGTTCGTCAGATTCAAAACGCCATTCTGAACCCGATCGGCCTGCAACATCAGGTCCGCTCCATCAAAGCGGAAGCCGAAATTGATGAAGCTATCTACTTGGGATAGGGCGAAGATTCCACCCTGACCGTCGATCACATCAAAGCGGTTCTGAAACTTAGCTTCCCACTCCGACTGGGCGGCAAAACGAACCGGTTGGTTCAAGCGCAATTGGCCGCTACTGGTGTCGTAGACATGGTTATCAGGCACTTCCAAGGCCACCGTGGCGCTGTCGGTTCCGGCCCCCGCCATGCGCAATTGTCCACGCTGGTGCGGATCCTCGTAGCTCCAAAGTCCCCGGTTCAGGTTGAACGAATTGAAGTCATCCGAGAGCAAGGAACCCGCGTCGAGGGTTTGGAAAACATCATCCCCGAACTCACCAAACAAACCTCCGGGCGTGCTCGATGATGCGTTGAAGTGGTAGGTGGTTGTGGGATCCAGTCCGGTCAGCAGCACGCTGTGGTGCAACACCGCATCCTGCCCCGTCACCGCGTGGCTGTACTGGGCGGTGGTTCCAAAATCCACGCGCCCACCGGCTTCCAGATCAGAGTCCCACTCCACCAAAGCGAAGTTTGGGCCCACGTCCAGGGTCAGGTTGCTCAGGGTCAATCCCCCACCGCTACCGGGCCCTCCGCCGGCGGAACCGCCGCTACCGTGATTGCACGCTGGAACAAGCCCTGCGATCAGGAGAATGCTCAGGGGTTTGGCCCATCGGGGATAGATATGCTTAGACATGGGGATACTTCGTAGGAGATCCCTGGAAGCCCATCGGGCCATGCAGCTCGATCGCTTCGCTAGGGAAGGTGCGTGACGACCACGTCACCGAAGGATGCGTTCACGTGGTGGGCCACGAGAACGAGGGAACCCTTCTTGGGGTCGCCGGGATTGGTGGTGTGCTCAAACGTCCAAGCCGCGGGTTCGGCAGAGCCGTCCTCCCACACCTTCAAAGAATATGTGGTTCCGCCGCTCGGGGCGTCCTCGCAGCGAATTCGATACCAATAGGTGACTCCCAGTGAGATCGCATTCCCCGGCTGGGGCAGAATGTCCTCATTCTCGTCGATCCACAGCTCCCAACGCTCGGTGTTCGTGAACCAGCGGTACACGTACAAACCGCCCAGCGGATACAAACCGTGGTTGGGTTGGCTGAATGGACCATTCTCCGTGTGGCCCGTCCAGCGCATCACGAAGCCCATGCCATAGGAGGCCGTGCCCGTGGTGAAGCCCTGGGGGTCGAAGGAGTGCACGGTCACCGGAACAAGAACCTCGTAATTGTCCCAACCGTCGGGGCCATGGCCTTCACCGATCGAGATCAACCGGTCATAACCCAGGTGGGCCGGATCCGGTCGGAGCACATGCCCGAGCGTGGGATCATCGAAGACCTCCCACTTACCATCCACCACCTGCACCGCTTGCTCGATGCGACCGGCCAGGTTGTTGGCCACATCGGACCAGCTGACCGTCAGGGAATCAGCCCAGGTCACGTTCGGAGTGTAGTCCACAACCGCAGTGGCCAGGGTTTCGTTGGCACTGTCGTCCGTGGCCCGGAATTCCAGGGTGCTGCGGTGCACGCTGCCCACCAGGGGAGCGCCCATGAGCTGCTCGACATACAACTCCAGGTTGAAGTCGCCCTCGTTGGCCAATCGCCAGGGGTCGTAGTTGAAGGTGCGATCGTCGCCCAGGGTCAAAGCCAACCAGGGTCCGCCGTTCAGGCGGTACTCCATGGTCACTTCGAGGGCGATGCGATCCTCATCGGAATCCGTCACGCGCCCCAGAACATTGAACTGATTCTGACCGTTACCCAGGGTTCCGAAGGAAAGCGAGTGGGCCCCCGTCAAAGCATCCGGCTGGCCATACCAGAACTGAATCTCCGGCTCGCCCAACCCGGGCATGCTGTGGGTCTCCACGATCTGGTCCGGGGTGGCCCCCATATTCGGAACGATGTCAGAGGCCTCGATGCTGAAGTGATACGGGGTACCAGCGGTCAATCCAACCAACGTCGCCGTGTGGCGGTAGCCCAAGACGCCGCTGAATACGGGCGCCAAACCATAGGCCGCAGTGGTCCCCCACTGCACCACACCCGTGGAAGGTTCGTCCGTGGCCCAGGAGATCTGGATCGCGTTTTCGGACAAGGGGACGGCGTCGATGTCATAGACATAGGGGGCGGCCCCATCCGCGCCCACCGCGGGATCCTCGTTTTGAATCGGCAGCACTACGCTTTCGAACCAGTCCACCACCACGGTCTGCGGGTTGGCGCTTCCCGTGGAGTTGCCGGCCATAATGCCCACCTGGTTGGGAACCAAGCCGCTGGTAAAACTACCAACGGGCAGCCACGAAAAACCGTCCACACCGTACTCGGTCACCCACAGGTTGCCCTGTCGAGTGACCTTCAAGTACAGGGGCGCATTGGTGTCCCATGCGCCAGCCTGCACCGTGGCCACTTCCATGTTGGTCGGCGATCCCGCCACGAAGCGAGCCGAGAAAACGTTCAGGTTCGTGCCGTCGAAGTAGTAATCCAGGCGAATCCAATCGTCCACGTCCTGCTCCACGAACAGGCCCGTGGTAGTACTCGTCTCGGTGATCGTATTTTCAAACTTGGCTTGGAAGCCGAAGTCTTCGTTGGCCACGGGCTGGGATAGGCGCACAGCACCATTCACCATCCAGGGCTCGTAAACCGTTCCCGCGGGCACCATCAGCTCAACCTGGGCATCGGCCGTTCCTGAACCGACCATGGCCAAGCCCGCCACGCCC
>JARGOW010000249.1:4557-6124 GCA_029212955.1 Planctomycetota bacterium
GAAAGCTTCCATCGGGTGCACGGTGGAAACCCCACCGGCATTGGTGGCGGTGATCTGGTAGTGGTACTGGGTCACGGGATCCAAGCCAGGCACGACCACCATGTGGGAGGTGACCAGGCTGGCGTGGCCTTCCGTACTCCCCAATCCGGCGGTCGGGCCATAGGCCACGCTACCGTCGGCTGGATCCAGCGTGTCCCAGGTCACCGTGGCCGAATTGGCGCCGGGCGTGACCACCACGTTCGAGATGATCGGCGAACCATTGTCCTGGGTGAACTGCGCCGTGATGTTCGTGTTCCCGTTCACATTCACGCTCAGGGGGTTGGACACTCCGCTCCCATCGCCTCCCCAGCCCACGAAGTGGTAGCCGCCTTGGGCGGTGGCGGTCAAGCTCACCGATTCCCCACAGTCGTAGTTGGCCTGCGCGGGGGAAACCTGAATGGAACCGCCGCCGCCGGGAACGCTGGTGGTGAGGGTAAAGGGACCGGTGTCCGAGCTGGGTCCGTCCTCGGGTAGCACGGGCGTGGAGGTGTCGAACACGTAGTCCACCAGGGCGGTGAAGGCCGGTGCCGAAGCGGGGCTCGGAGACCCCGCATTTCCGGCGTAGGGACCCACCTGCTGCACGTTCAAGGCCTGGCTAAAGTTGGCAAGCGTCGACCAACCGCTACCGTCGGGCGAGTGCTGGAAGGTCCATTGGTTGCCGCTGCGCGCCACGCGCAGGTAGAAGGGCGCACTGGCCACCAGGGGTCCATTGGCCCTTTGCACGGTTCCACCACCATTGGTAGCGCCGGCGTAGAAATTCACACCCGATCCATCGCTGTACAGGTCGAAGCGCAACCAATGGGTCGGATCCTGCTCCACCAGGATGCCTTGCAGTTGATAGGCCCCGGACAATTCGCTGTCGAATTTGACCTCCATTTCGAAGTCCGTGTCCGACACGCTTTGCATGACCCGGGGGCAGTTCAAGTTGGTCCAAGCCTGGTGGTCACTGCCCGCGGGCACGTCGATCCAAAGCTGGGCGTCGTTGGTGCCAGCACCTTGCAGACCAAAAGTTCCATCGGCTGCGGGCGAATCCAAGAAACTCCAAGCCGGCCCTAATCCCCCACAACCATTGAAGTCATCGGAAACCAAAACCGCCACAGGCTCCGGGTCCGTGGTGAACTGCCCATCCAGCGTGGCGGCAAAACCGCCGGTCGTATGACTCGACACTAGCTGGAAGTGATAGGTGCTATCCGGGTCCAAACCCGTCAACAGGAGTTGATGATCGGTGACCTGGACCCCGTCGGTGACCTGACTCCCATAGGAGGCCGTCGCGCCGTAATAGACCAGCGAATCCGAGGGCACATCGGTTGTCCAAGTGACCACGGCGTCCTGGTGGGAGGCCACCACCGCCACGTTGGAGATGATGGGGTCCACCACGTCCATGGCGAATTGGGCTGTGATGTTCGCGTCGGCATTCACGGTCCAAGCCAGGGGGTTGCTGGATCCGCTGGCGTCTCCGCCCCAGGCCACAAAGTGGTATCCGGCCTGGGCCACGGCGGAAAAGTCCACCACGTCACCACAGTTGTAC
>JARGOW010000250.1 GCA_029212955.1 Planctomycetota bacterium
ATTCCCTGTGGAGTGGATCACTGTGAACGAAGAACACCCAGTCTTTGAGTTTGCACCCAGTCGGTTGGGCACAATACAAAGGGAATCTGGCCCGCTCCCCCCCTCTCCTGAACGGGGAAGTGGTAGCTGGGCGAATCCGGTGTTCCAGTCTAGGCGGAACAACTTGGACGCTTCGCGGGGCTCGGAAGTAGAGAGTAGCGCTTCAAATCTCTTTCCACACCACCCGAGTCTAAGGTCCTGACCTCCAGGAATCCGTTGTCCCTGTCCCTTTGTGAAGAAAGGTTTCTTTCCAATTGCTGCCATCCCACAAGAGAGCAACTGTTCGGATCACTCCCCCCTTTCGTTCCTCCATCGTGAGAGCCAAGCACACTCCACCACTATCGCGAGCCCACCCACAGATTGCTCCCTTGGGAATCCTAGACGCGAACCAGGGCATTCGATATTGCTCCGGTGGCGCTGGAACGTTCAATACAACAGGACCTCCCTTGTCATCCATGCTCATGAACCCTCTGGGTTTCGAGCCCCTATCAAGCAATGCGCAAATGGTTCCCAAGCTCACGACTGCATCGCTAGGCCCCACAGCTCCCCAGTCGCCAAACAAAAATCGGCCGCTGTGGGGCACGAAGAAACCAGGGCTAGAAGCATCACCCGTCTCGCTTCCCTCTTTCAACATCGATTGGTTCACGACCTGAAAGAGAATGCCCAATTGAGGCGATTCCGATGAGGAATTTGCACTTGCAGCGCCAACAAGGACGGCCTCGGTGCTGTCAGATTGCGCCTCTCCGATGGGGAAAAGCGCAATCTCACGGGATCCAGGGGCCACCGCGAACCCTATACGATTCTGGCCGCTCTCCCCGGAACCAAAATATGGCGTTTCGCCCCCCAAGGCGTGAAACTCCACCTCGACTTCCTCGGCCACGGCCTCGGACGAAGCACCCTGAGTGACGAGCAAATCTCCAGCGAAGCACGTTCCTGTGCCTGCTAGCATGGGAAAAAGGAATGCGGTCATGAGTGATAACAAGCGCAGCCCCCAACGGTTGTCTGGCTCCAACCTAGCGATACGCCTGTCCCCTCTCGACCCCATCAAGCCGGTTCTAGGTCCTGCAAACTGTACCCATGCATGGTCAGGAAGAGAATCCAACCCCCTGCCTCTGCGTACGAGTCTTTCACCGTTAGATCTCAGACCAATAGGCCTGTCAGGTAAGTCATTCATGGTGTTATCGGTCTACGGTTTCGTCAGGTTGGTCATGCGGATTGCTTGGCCCAGGCGTACCCGGTCCTGTACCCGTGGCCGGCTCATTGGGTCGCGAAGGGTTCGGCGTTCCAGCTGGCCCGACAGGTGTCATAGGCTCATCGCATACCCCAGGCTGCGGTGTACCTGGAGGGTCTGTCGGCGTTGAGGGACCTCGCACATGAATTCCCTCATCTCGGGGGTGCGCAATCGGTCTCATTGGAGCAGCTCCGGAGAAAGTCGGATATCGAGCTCCCGTAGCGCAATGCACGCTGTCTTTGCACTCCACTGTAAATGAAATCGAGGCGCTCACACTCGCAGGGGGAGGTGAAGAAGCGGTGAGTGTAATCGAAGACTTTGTCCCACACCGCATTCGCTTATGGAAGTGCACATACGGAGTGCTATTGCCATCCAATTTCCCAGTTCCTTGGTTATTGACAGTGCCATCGGCAGCCCATCCATCCTCATTAGCGGACACGTCCCATTTTGGATAGTCCCCCCAGGCCGGCGAGCCATGCCATTTTTCCAATCCCCCCGGAGGATTCTCAGGATCTGCTCCGATCGGATCGATATTCAATGCCGCAGAAAACTCAAAGGTACAGCTGCAGCTCCCCAGTTTGCAACCCATCAACTGCCCACCAACGCTCGGATTGCCAGATCCGATGAATGTAGTACGAATGTTATCCTCGCCATCAGATGAGGGGGGGTTCTCGACTGTTACAGACGCTCCTCCATCTCGCTTCGGGACACCATATTTGGTTTTTCCAGGTGACTTCCGATCCTCCTGTCCCTCACCCAGTCGAGGAAAGGGCCTGGTGTTTCCGGTTACAACATCGGTTGTTGACTGCATACCACTCCGGTCCATAAACGAAAACACGTTGCCGCGCATTCCTTGGTAGAGGGACGGGCCGTCCACGTAGCCGCTGGGGTCTTTGGAGGTCCAGCGGCCTAGGCTTTCGGAGAAGGTTCTTGCGCCAGCGAGATACGACTCGTTGACCCGGGGCATTTGGTGCAGGCCTAGGGTGTTTCCGGTGAGAGAGAGCACTCCGGTTCCTCCGACTTTCGGTTCGTAGTCGGCGGCGTCCCATACGTCGACCAGGCCATCCGAGTTCAGGTCGCTTTTGTCGTCGTAGGTTTGTGTGGCCACGTCATCTCGTAGCAGCACGTAGTCATCCGCGTCGGTTTTGCCGTCACCGTTGATGTCTCCACTAGGCAAGCAGGTGGGCACGCCCATCGGGTTGTAGTGCACGCGTTCCATTTGGCCGGTGCTTTGGTCGAAGAAGCCGGCGGCGGATCCGGTGGCGTCTGGGAGCACGTAGGTTAGGCGGTCGCGGGTGCCATCGGCGTCATCGTCGCGGGACTCGCGGGATCCGGTCAGGGATTCCGGGCCGGCGAAGAGACGTTCTAGGCGCGGGGTGGTTTCCCCGGACTTGAAGGCCGCCAGGGCCCGGCCTGCGCCGTCAGGCAGGTACGTGTAGGTGGTGTCAATGCCCGTGGCCAGGCCGTCTCCGGTCTCGTCCGCGTGTTGGCTGATGATGCGATTTAGGGCATCGCGGCGCAGCTCCAGGATCAGGTCGTTGGTGCTAGCGAGCTCCACCCGCACCAGGTTGCCCCAGGCGTCATAGGTGCTCGTTTGGCCTTCGCCGTTGTCATCCATGGCGCCATCTGCAAACCAGGTTGGGTTGCCCACGGCGGGGTCCAGGCTCGAGCGCGTCACGATCTCGCCCGCGTCGTTGAAGGTGCGGGTTTCGCTGCTTTCACCGGTGCCGGTGAAGAGGCCGTCGCCGTTGCGGTCCACGGTAATCGAGGTCATGTTGCCCAGGATGTCGAACTCCCGCTCCATGCGGTAGGTGCGGTCGGTGAAGCCACCGGCCGTCTGCGCTCCCCGCTCATAGGTCTTGATGCGACCCAGGCCGTCGATGGTCAGCTCCTCGTCGTAGCCGTCCATGACCTTGTCATCGGTGGAGGTCAGGTAGGAATCCCAGTCGTAGCCGTAGTGCTGGTTGAGCAGGGTTACGTTGCCGGAGGGCAGGGGACGGTTCCAGCGCAGCTTGGTGCGGCGGCCGAAGCGGTCTAGGCTGGGCAGGGCGGTACCCGCCGCGTCGAGCATGGTCATGGAGATGTCCGCATCGGGGTAAGTCATGCCCACGATCTGGCCCCAGCCCAGGTAATCCCAGGTGGCAGCCAGGTTGCTGGTGCTCGTCTCTACCATCGAGTTCGGGCGGGACAACGCATTGTTGTAGTCCGCGCCCGTGTACTGGAACTGATAACCTTCGCCACTCGGGTACGTGGTCGTGGTCGGTCGGATCACGCGCCGCCCAAGCGGGGCCTGTTCATAACCATAATCAATGTCCGAAGCCGCCACGCCCGTGCCCCCCATCTCGGAGTCGGGGTCCGTGCTGGCCTTGGTCGTGTTGCCCCAGTCGTCGAACTCGAATTGGGTGGAGTCCGTGGCGGTCACGCCGCTCGTGTCTGCGTACTGAATCGCGTCGGTCATTTGTCCCCGCACATCGTACAGGTACTCACGCATTCGCACGGATCCATCCACGCTGGTGCCCAATTCCAGGGCAATGTCCTTGTGCAAGCGCCCAGAATCATCGAATTCGTACCCGCGCTTGGTGCCTGCGGCGTCCTTCTTCCAGAAAGTGCGCTCCTGCACGTCGTAGGCAAAGCTGGACTCGGGCTGCACGCCGGAGGAGGCCAGGGGATAGCTCACGCGGGCCAACAGGTGCCCGGTGGCGATCTTGGAGTCCGGCACGGCGCCCTTGGTGGTGCCGTAGATGTAGGTGGTGGTCAGGTCGCCGCCCGGCTTCTCCAGGATGTAGCTGGTGCGCAGGCCGTTCACATATTCGTAGCGGGTGATCCGGTCTTCATCGGGATAGGAAGCGTTGGGGACACCGTCCTTGTAGTTTTCGGTGAACTTCACCGTGCGGCCCATTTGATCGTACTCGTAGCGAGTGCGTACGCGGTTGGGACTCTTGGCCTGCAGCAGGGTGCCGTCATTGTTGTATTCCCAGGAGGTACGCAGCACCGTGTCGCTGCGCTGGGGGGCGGACAATCCGGCCCGGTAAAAGACCTGCCGGTCGTGGTTTCCGAGCCTCACCGATTCGATGCGGCGGCCCAGGGCGTCATACCAATGGGCGTTGATCTGATAGCGGCCAGCGATGTCCGTGCCCGTGACGGTGAGCGCACTGCCATCGGCGTTGGAGTCCAAGGCACCCAGGTTCGCACCCGCGCCATTGTCACCGGGCCAGCGGCCGATGGTCACATTCATCAGGACCCGATCGCTTAGACCCGATTCGTACACGGTTTGGGTTTCCTGCATGACCACATTGCCAGCGACGGAATCAGCCCCGGTGTTGTCCACGGACGCCTCCATTTCGGCCAGATCGAAGCTGTGGGTCTTGCGGCCCAGGCGGTCGTAGTAGGTCTTCGACATACGTGCGCCATGGGATTTGATCGAGTGGCCTCCGTCGTCGTACCACATGTCGCTGACCAGGGTATCCACGGATTGACCGTTGGCGTCCAGCTTGTGGCGAATGCTGCGGTCCATTTGACCGCGATCGTCGTAGAAGGACTCGTAGAAAGACAGGCGGCCGGTTTCGGTGGTGACGCCACCGGATACGGCCGCGGCAAAGTTCGTCAAGTCGTCATAGGTGGCACTGGCCACCACGCGTCCCAGATTGTCTAGCTGGTTAAGTGAGTGGGGTGCTGCCGGGTGAATCGTGCCCACGAGGTTTCCACGGACGTCATACGCATGGGTGGTGACCATTTCATCCGTGCTCGAATCCTCCACCCGACGAACCTCCTGGGTCATCAGGCTATTGCCGCCCGATGAACCGAAGTCGTAGGTGTAGGACCCGGTCATGGTCATGTTTCCTGCGCCGGTCGGCGCGCCCGAGTCCATGCCTTCGGCGTTGGTTCCCACCCAGCGCTGGGTGATGCGGCCCTTGCCGTCGTAGATATCCCAAGTGATGGTGCCGTAGGGGGCGGTAACCGATTCCTGCTCGCCTGCCTCGTTGTAGGAGTAGGTGGTTGCGTCGTAGTGGGTGCCCTGCACGCCTTCACCCGTGGCCGGGATCCAGAAGTAGTCCCGGCTCTCGGTCACCTGGGTTCCGCCCAGGCCGTAGAGCTTGGTCGACCAGCGGGACACGGCTGACGTGTTTATGGCCGTGAGAGGGTCGCTTTGCGTTGTGGAGATCAAGGTGCTCAAGTCCAGGCTTGCAAAGCCTGCCGTGGCCAGGGACCCCGTGGCTTCATCATAGCCCTCATGGTTTTCCACATGCACGCCGGTGACCCCATAGGTGACCCCACCCGCGGTGGCATAGGGCACGCGCAAGTGCACGCGTCGGCCGTCGGATAGGCGAGTCATCTGACTTAGAACGCCGGTCCCATCGGCATACACCTGATCTGCCTCGCCCGCGCGATCATAGGTGGTCGTGCTGATGCGGTGGAAGGCCCCCGCCGTGCTGGCCCATCCAGCAGGAACATCGCCAGCGGGCAAAACGGTAGTATCCGCGTCGTCGATGCGCTGAATCACGCGGCCCTGGTCATACTTTGTGTACGCGAGAAGTCCCTCGCCATCCTGGGTCCAAGTTTCGCGGCCCTGCAGATCCGAATAGCTCCTGCGGGTAACCGCCAAGCCCGATCCGTGGTGTGTCGTGGATACCGCCGGTAGGGTCACCGTGACCTCTGAGGGCATCAACGTGCCCGCGTGCCACTGGAGAGACTGGCTTGTCACCGCCGCCCCGGGCCCAACTCCGGCGGTCAAGGTACTCTCGGAGTAGGACCATTGCTCGGTCACGATGGGTCGGTGCACCTGGGCATCCCCCACGGTCAAGGATTGCACTGCCAAGGTCAGACT
>JARGOW010000251.1 GCA_029212955.1 Planctomycetota bacterium
GTTCCTCTTCCCTATTCGAGCGCCCCCGCCGTTGGCCAAAGCATAACTTTGCAGAGGGGCGCCCCGATCCCGACCTTTCCCGCTTCTCCGACGATTTCTCACGGATACGAAGGGATTGTCACCGTTTCTGATCGATGCGGCCCTGGTGGACCCCGAGCAAGGTGCCCTTGGAGTCGATCTCCAAGGTGGTGGGCAGGACCAGACGGAACAGATCCAGGAACGCATCCACCTGCTCGCCGGCCTCATCGTCCTCGACCAGCAGGAATGCATTGGGGTAGCCCACCCGGGCCCGGTCCAGCATCCCCATGGCGGTGGAGCGGGCTTGGGCACCATCCAGGCTGATGCCCAGGACCTGGTTCCCGTCCCTGCGGTGCAATGCATCCAGCAGGGGGAGCTCCTGGACGCAGGGCTGGCAATAGCTGGCCCACAGATTCAGGTGCAGGGTCCCGCCGGGCTCGATCAAACTGGCGTCGAAGACCATGCGCTCGCCATCGGCTCCCTCCACCGTGAACGAGGGCACGGTTTCCCCCACCGCGATGCGCAGGCCCGCGGGCCAGGGATCGGGAAGGCCATGGGTTTGGGCGGCAAAGGCCTCGGGGCGGCCGGTGCCCTGCTTGAGCAACCAGCGGGTTCCAGGCTTGACCTGGCCGAAGGACTCGCGCTCTCCGAAGGGCCAGGACACCACCAACTCACCGCTGGTGGCCTCACCAAACCCAAAAATGAGTTCCGGGGCCTGGCACGAGGCATATCCGGCCCCCCGCGTCAGGACCTGGGTGCGACGTCCGGAGGGCACGATCAATTCCACCGTAGCGCCGATGGCTTCGTAACTGCCTGAGGTTGCCAGGAGGCGCACCTTGGTGGCCCTCCCCGGTGAGTCGACCTCGTTGCGGTACAGGTTGTGCCGCTCGCGCTGGATGTTGTGGGCGAACAAATCCAAATCGAAATCATCGTCGAAGTCCACGGCGATCAATCCGCGTCCGTCCAAGGGTGAATCCGCCCCGCTCAAACCCGAATAGGTTTGAAAAGTGCCATCGCCAGCGCCCAGGAACAACTGGCTGCGCTCGTTGCCATTGAACGAGAATCCGCGCCGGAACATCTCCACGACCCAGGGGTGCTGGAAGGTTTCGTTTTCGTCGTCGTGCAGGTGCTCGGGAGCATCCACCTCGCCTTCCAAACCCATGCTTTGCGCCACAACTTGGCGCCAGAATGCGCTTCACGTGTCCCTGGGGATGTCCCCGGTCACAAAGCCATTGACGCAATAGATGTCCTGGTTTCCATCCAGGTCGAAGTCCGCCAGGGCCTGGCCCCAGGCCCAGCCGGCACCTCCCGCGCCGCCCGCTCCCTCCACCACTTGGAAGGCGCCTTTCCCATCGCCCTCCAGCAATAGATTGCCCCCGGCCATGCGGGACAGGTCGCCCCACACCACCGTGCGCTCATCGGAATCGAAGCGCTTCAAAATGCGCCGCCCGGTATTGGAAGAGGGACAGGTCAAAAACAAGTCCAGAGCCCCATCCCCATTGGGGTCCCCCACGGAGACCCCCATGCTATTGCCCCGTAAATCCACTCCCTGGGCCTTGGCCTGATCCTCAAAGACCCCATCACCGCGATTGATCCACAGGTGGTTGGACCCAAAGGTGGTCACCGCGTAAATGTCCGGATCCCCGTCGGAATCGAAGTCCGCCGCCACGGCGGAATAGGTCCAACCCCGATCGTCCAACCCGGATTGCTTGGTCACATCCTGAAAGCTGTTGCCGGACACATTGCGCAACAACAGATCGGGTTCCCCGTTCGTGGCTTCGTTCCAAGAATCGTTGCGACGCTGTCCCATGCGACCGTAGGCGCTCACATACACGTCCACAAAACCATCGCCGTCCGCATCCAGGGCTGTCAAGCCGAAGGCCGCGCAGCGGATCTTATCCAGCCCCATGATCTTGGTCGTCTCGCGGAACTTGCCCTCGCCTTCGTTGCGGAAGGCGCGGATGGATTGTCCGCCCCCCAAGCTCTGGGTTCGATCCTTCCAGCCCACGTGCCCCACGAGCAGGTCCTGGTCCCCATCGTTTTCAAAATCGAAGAACAACACGGCGGTACCGCCCTGGATCCCTTGCAACCCGGCCTCCTCAGAAGCCTCTTCGAACCCGCCGCCCTTGCGACCCAGGTACAAAAAGCTGCGGGTGGAACTGGGAACAAACACGTCCCACAGGCCATCGCCATTCACATCGGCGCTGGCGATTCCGCTCCAGCCGTCGGAGTCGTTGCCCGGCGTGCCGTAACGCAAGCCCTCGAAGTGCACGCCCGCCGCGCGGGTCACGTCCTGGAAGAGGAGTTTGCCACCACGGGAGCTGACCACCTCATGCACCTCCAACTGGGATATCTCCCAGCCCTTGCCCGCCTTGCGGTCCACACGGGCAATGCCTGCCAGTTCCAGGAGTTCCCGGCCGCCTTCATCGCGAAGCCCGACCATCTGCGCCGCCCATTCCACACGGCCCCACATGGGTTGTTCCGCCCGCTCAAATTCGGCTCCGCGGACCTTCCAAACCGACTCCTCCAGGCGGCGCCAGCTCCCGATGCGCGCTTCAAACGATTCCATGAAAGTGTCGCGGTCCACCAGCGGCGCCTTGGAAACGTCCCCCACGTGGGTTTGCGCTCCTAGGGCCAGGGGGGAACGCGAAAGCTCGGGCAATTCGAAGGGGTCATGCCCTTGGAAGTCCCCGTGAAAGAAACTACGCAGGCCAGCCCAATCCCGGATGAAGACCTTATCCCCGAAGGTGTTGAATGCGTTGGTCAAGCTCTCGCTCAAGAGCTCGATCTTCTGGGGCACGCGCAACTTCGGTCGCGGCACCTCGATGTGCAGCTCGTTGGAAGGGTGCGCTTCGGGTTGGACCGCGGCCTGCTCAGGCTCGGCGGCCGGCGCATCTTTGTCCGCACAGGATGGCATGGCCCAGACCAGGCCGAGCACGGCCAGGTGGGCCCATTTCAGGGTCGATTGCATGGGTAGAGAAGCCCTAGGTAGCAGGCAATAGGGACAGGATGCCAGCCTGCACGAGGCCGATCAAGGCGCCCAAAACCCCACCGAGTATTTCGATGGCGCGGAGCTCTTTTTTTGCCACCAATAGGATCAGTTCCTCCAAGCGCTCCACCGGGAACTCCGCCACCTTGGACTCGACCAAGGAGTGCACGTCCAGGCCCTGGTCCAGGGCCTGCTCCAGGGACACGATCAGGGACTCGCGATTCTCCAGGATTTTACGCACCAGCGTTTTACGAATGTCCACCATACGCTCGGGCGTCAGGAACATGTCCAGCATGCTGGCCATGGGCCCCAGGGACTTTTTGACCCCTTCCAATACCTCGGGCAGGCGGTCCTCCAAAATGCCGTCCAGGAGCCCCTCTAAATCCGCCTTTTCCAGGGCCTCCATCATGTCCGCGTGGCTCAGCAGGTGGTCCCCCACCACACCGCCGATGGACTTGGCGATCTCCGCCTGGCGACGCCCAACCAATCCTTGAATGCGAAACCCAAGCACCTTCACGGGCTTGATCGGGCGAAAGATCATGCGCACGGCGATCAGATTGGTGCCGTACCCGATCCAAGCGCCGAGCAGGGGGATCAGAATCCAGACCAGGGGGGAGAGGCTCATGCTTTGATTCGCGCGATTTGGACCAGTGGTGGGATCGTTCGCGCCTCTATGCGAGACGCCGCGCGTGCATTTCTACCCGTATTGCTCTCCAGGTGCTAGACATGGAGTGCCATGTTTGATTCTCAAGGTTCAGATTCGGTGGGCCCCCGGGCCCTTCACAATTCGAGCGACGCCACGGTTCAGAGGGACTCCCAGAGTCTGCGTGTCCATGAGGGCACCATCGTGGGCATTTTCGGCAATGACGTTTTCGTGGATTTGGGCCCACGCCTCCAGGGCGTGCTCTCGGTTTCCGCGTTCCCTGAACCTCCCCACGAGGGCGATCTGCACAACTTCACCCTGCGGGGCCGCGAGGAGAGCCTCTGGGCCCTTTCCCTGGTGGGCGACCGTAGCTTGCCCTCCTGGCAGGGCATGCGCGAGGGGCAATGGATCAGCGCCCGGGTAGTGCGCGAGCACCAGGGCCATCTGCAACTCAAAGTCGAGCACCTGCATGCGGTCATGCCCCACACGCACACGGGCAAGACCCCGGGCCAGAGCGTGAAAGGAATGGTGGGCAAGACCCTCGTTTGCGAGGTTTTGGAAGTGGATCAGGAACGCCAACGGGTGGTGCTTTCACGCAAACGCGTGCTGCAGCAGGAGCGCGAAATGCGGCGTAAGAACATGACCTTGCTGCCTGGAGATGTGACCCGCGGCAGGGTCATTCGCATCGAAGAATATGGGGTATTCTTGCGCCTCAACGGGGGCCGCGATGGCCTTCTGCACATTTCGGACATCAGTCACGCGCGCCTGGATCATCCAGCCGACCGCTTGTCCATGGGTGAAACCATCGAGGTCAAAGTCCTGCGCATGAACCGCGGCGGCAAGCGCATTTCGCTGGGGCTCAAACAGCTCATCGGAAACCCGTGGCGCAGCTTCGCCAAGCATAACCCGCCCGGCTCCTATACCCAGGGCACCGTGGTCATGTTGCTCGACGCCGGCGTGGTCGTGCGATTCGAAAACGACGAGTCTGGCTGGCAAGGCGACACCGAAGGATTCATCCCGCGCAGCGAAACCCCCTACGGCCACCGCCGCCTGGGCATCTTCCTACGGCCCGGTCAAGCCGTGCCCTTACGCGTCCTAGAAATCCATCCCGATGAGCAGAGCCTGACGCTTTCCATGCTCGACGTTGGAGGCCGCGCCCTCAGCCTTCAGGAAACCGAAGCCCAGGCCGAATGGAAAGCCAAGGCACGCCAGAAACCACCGGCCGAAAACGCCGAATCTCCCCCCCTCGGAACGACCCTCGCCGCCCAACTGCAAAGCGCCATGGCTCGCAACAAGGAAGCGTAGGCGGCCCATAGGTTCGCTTCACCGTCTGTCCATGGACCCTCGAGGCCCAGCCCCTGGCTCCCCCTCCCTACGCATCCCAATACAGCGGATCCGACCCCCATCCACAGGATCGGGGTACCCCCGCGCACCCCACTCAACCGGGAGCGGGGCGAGATCACCCAGCCACACCGATCCACCCCAGAAAACGGGAAGGGAATCGGCTGCGGTGTGCATTGATCCCGGTGGGGCGATAGGATTTGAGCGTGGAAAGCAGCGAGCCCAACTCCCATCCCGCCATGTGGGTGCCCCGGCGCAGCCGTAAGTTCAAGATCCTGGGGGTCGCGCTGGGCCTGTTCTTGCTAGTGACCTATGTGCCCCTGACCCGGGCCTTGGACCTGGGCCCCATGTACACCCGGGACTCCGAAGGTCAATGGTCCGTGCGCAACCAGGATCTGCGGCACTGGCGGGGGCTGCGCTGGAACTTCGGCATGGGGTCCGGCAACCAGAGCATGGTGCATTGGCGCGCAGCGTTGAACGGTCGCTTCCCCACTCCCTACCCCGCCCGCAGATTCTGGGTCGTCTGCCAAACCCCCGGCGACGCGGCCGAGGCCCTGGGCGAGATGATCGTGCAGAAGCTCTTGGCCAAGGACGAAATGGCCGAGGTTGCATTTTTCCCCTACGTACATTTGCCCATCACCGAGTTCCGTCCGCCCGACCTGTGGATCACCCTCGATCAATTGGAGGACGAATCCCTGACCTTGCCTGGATACTTTTCCGCCCGGGGTACGGTGGCCATGACCATCACACCCAGGTTGCACGGCGGCTTGAACCGGTCCAAGGATGGGGTCGATGCACCCTACTCCACCACGCTCTTGAACTATGCGGGTTCCCGCGTGGGGCTGGTTTCCGCTGCGGGTCGCTGGAAACACGTGGGCGAGCAACTCGCACTGATGGTTCACCTGGACACCCAGCTCCAGGAATTGCAAGGGGCGGGAGACGAGCCGTCGGCGGTGCTGGGCATCGAACTCATGCACGGGCCCATCGTCTGCGAGCGCATCCAAGCCCTCGCGGATTTGGGCAAGGACGTGAAGCAACTCAAAGAAGGTCCCGGCTGGATGGTGCATGACCTGAGCGCGTGGTCTTTGAA
>JARGOW010000252.1 GCA_029212955.1 Planctomycetota bacterium
CTCCATCCCCTGAAAACAATTCGGTGCCAATTCCTCGATGGGGGAGATCCCTTGGTTGGGGCGGAAGTCGAGCTCCTGGCTGGTTTGCTCGACCCCACTTCTCCAAGCGATCAAAGGCATCTACTCAAAGAAGACGACTCGGCGCTGTGGATGAGAACGGATCAACACGGAAGGATTGAGTGGACAGCTTTCTCCAACCCTGATTACCAGTACCGTTTGTTGGCTCGATCGACCAAGAATACCGCAGTCGAGCATTGGTTCACCTTGCAAGATACAACGGGTCCCGTGGTGGATTTGGGCGAACTCACACTAACAACATCGGGATCCCTCCTGGCCCGGGTTCAAACCCCTGAAGGTATGACACCCGCCGGGTTGACTCTCTTGCTCGACAACGTGCAAAGCACGGTGATGGGCCAGTGCGACAAGAGCGGCCAATTCACCCTCCATGGCTTGCCCCCAGGCACCCATCGACTGTACCTGGCGGAACACGCCGGATTCCGCTCCCCCGCGGGCCCCTTCCCGTTTGAAGTATATCCTGACGCGACCACAGACCTGCAGGTGGACCTCCGCCCATTCGCGCTCGAAGACTCCAAGCTTCAGCTAATGCACGAGGGGTTTCCCTTGGCCCAACACAAAGTCTTCCTGCTACCGGACTCCTCCGGCCCCATGGACAAAGCCGTGCAAAAGGACTTGGGCTACCTTGGAATGACCGACGATGAAGGTCGCGTGCAGGGCGAGCGGCCCCCCCATGACTGGGTGCAAGTTTGGGCGGTTTCCACCTCAACGCCCACGGTCAAATGGAAAGGGACCCGCAGGGTTCAACTCACCGGCAATGGGGACCCATCGGTTTCCGTGCAAATGAAACAGGTCCCGTAACGGCCCGAATCACTCCGACTCGTATCCCTCTGAATCGTAGGGTTCCTCCACGAACTCAGGGTCGAATTCCTGCCCTTCCGTGCCGTGCTGCATTTCCGTTTCAGCGCGCTGGATTCCGAGCGCATCCACAAGGGGCTTCACAATTCGATCCCTGGCACTGGCATCCACAAACAGGGGCCACCGGTTGGAGACCGCGTTCAGTAGGGTTTCGCTCTTGGAGCCGGCCAGGGTCTGGGTGCTCCATTCGGTGGTGCCCATGCCAGTGATGCCGAGCAACAAAACACCGTGGAGCAAAAGGCCAATTAAGCCCCCCGCCAATGCGCCGCCGACGCGATCGGCCATGCCAAGTTGCATGGCATCCAGGGCCTTCTTACCCAAACGGCCCAGCAATGCGGCCACGCACAAAGCGGCCACAAAAACCGTGAACCAAGTGAGGCCGTAGGCCGCCCCTTCCTGGAGATCCGTGCTGGCTTGCAGGGTTGGACTCCACTTGGGAGCCATCACCCGAGCCGCGGCCACCGCCAGGACCACGCCCGCCAAACGAGCCACTTGCCACCAAAGGCCCTGGAAGGCCCCTCGAACCAGGAAGATCCCAAGAATCACCAGCCCGATCCTGTCGATCCAAAGCAGGGATTGCACGAACTCAACGGGGGCGGCATCGGATTGCAAGAAAGCCATAGGGAGGGTGGATTGCTGGTGGAAGGGTTGGACTCCACGGGGTGACGCGGTGGGGACCAAACACTAGGATACGGCCATGACCGGAAGACTGGAAAGCGATCCCCAACTCGCGCTTCGAAGCGGGATCGAGGCATTGCACGAAATCACCCTTCAGCAGGATGGCCTACAGAAGGAGTGGCGCGACGCCTGGGCCCAATTCTCGCAGGACGAGCCCCCCTTTGAAAAAGCCCAATTGCAAGGATCTTCCGCATGCGGACGATTCCGGGAATGGTTTCTCCTGGAGAGACACAGTCCGAGCCTTTTGGGCACGCCCATGGACCGGCTGATCAACGCTTGGCGCGAATACCATCCCGAATTTACAGACCATGTGGAGCCCCTTTTGCAGTCCTCGTTCACCGGGATTTTCGAGGTGGGGGACCTGGTGGAGAATCAAGGGGCCTGGCTCCGCGACATTACGGGCTTCGGCGAGTTTGCCCTGCAAGAACAGGCGGGCGCGCCGGCTTTGCAAACGGGCGACCTGCTCGTGGGTCGACTTTTTTCGATTCCCGGATCCCTACACGTGGCTTCTGGCAGCGCGGTTTGGCTGCGCAGCCCCGACTTGAGCAAAGCTCTAGAACGCGACCTGAATCGACTCTACGGCGAGGGCGCCAAAATCCTGCGTCTGGCCGCTCCCGAACTCGAGTCCATGTTTTTTCACCCTGCCGCGCCCCACAAAAAGGCGCAGCGAGCCCAACAGGAGAACAGCGCCACCCAGTCCAAAGCGGCCATCGGTGAAGCCCAGGAATTCTTGACCCTTGCAGGCTGGTCAAGCGCGGACATCCGTACATGGTTTGCAGCCGTTGAAAAAGCGCCCTTGGATCCGAACGCACTGGCCGCCGGGCCAGACGACCCTGTGGGTCAAGCGCTCGAACAATTCGCCTTTGAAACCAAAGTCGACTTGAGCGAAGCCCGCCGCATCCTCACGCAGGCCTGGATGGCCGTGCACACCGAAAAGAACAAACCCAAACAATCCGGCAAATCTGCCACTCCGGCTTCCGCGGAAACGCAAGCAGCGGTGGATCGTTTCGCCGCGGCGCAGGCTGTGGGCGGCGACATGGAAAGACACTTCCAAGAGCTCGAAGAAAGCCTGGGCCTTCCCGTGGGAAGCGACGACGAAGATCCGGGAAAAGCACCCGACTTCCCCGGTGTGGTTGGAGCGATGGTCGCCGAATTCCAATGGGATCAAGACCGCCAGGGCAAAGGCGACGCGACCCGGGTACAGCGCCTCCAACCCTTTGCCGAATTCAACCGGAGCATCGCAGCATTCGAAGATCTGGGTCGCAGGGAAGTGCTCACGTTCTGTTGCTTCTGGACCCTGGAGCAGGGATTGTTTTCCAACGGCTCGGAAGCAAAGGAAACGGTTCAGGCCCTGGAGCAATTCACGCACTGGGCCCAAGAGGAGCACGAAATGAGCCTGTTTGACGAATGCGAAACTTTGCTGGGGGACCTGCATTCGGACCTGCCGCGCATCGTTGGCATCAACCAGCGCCTTCCCGAGCAAGACGCGCTCGCCACATCGGAAACCGGGCAACTGTTCTCCATCGGCGAAGCCGAATCCAACCACGATCCCGTAGTTCTCCTGGACCGAAGTGGCAACCGCTACACATGCCATGTGCCCGACGTGGTTCGCGCCGACCTAAAGGTTGGTGACTACCTGCGAGCGGACTTGGACATGGAAGGCAACGCCCAGGTCTATTGCATCTACCCGCCACAGGCTTCGGAGCTCAACGCCTAGGTGCAAAGCCCACCGGTTCGGACAAATTCCGCCCAGGCAATGTCGCATAATGTTCCCGGCCCCAAATAGCCATGACCGAAACCATCCCGCCCATCCGAGCTCCGTACCGGATCGAAACCCAACGCCTGGTCTTGCGCCCGTACGCGCCGGAGGATGTGGAGGAACTATGCGACGCCACTGCCAGGAGCAAACAACACCTGCTGGACTACCTTCCTTGGGCGCGCTTCGAACCGCAAACCCTGGATCAAAAGCTCGAACTCATCCTCAGCTTCCGCGCACAGTTCGATTCCAAGAGCAACTACATCTATGGCATCTTTGATTCCCAGGCCGGAACCTTGCTCGGGGGCACGGGCCTGCATCCACGACTGGAAGGCGGGGCCTATGAAATCGGCTACTGGGCCACACCGGAAGCCGAAGGAAATGGATACGTTTCCGAAGCGGCTCGGGCCCAATGCCGGGTGGGATTCGACCTCATGCAACTGGACCTGATCGGGCTGCGCATGGAAACCGACAACCAACGCTCAGAAAAAGTAGCCACAGGCCTGGGCTTCGTCCGGGAAGGCCTTCTGCGCCGTTCGATACGCTTCGCCTCCGACGAGCCCAAGGATTCCCTGCGCTATTCCATGCTGCCCTCCGAGTACCGAGCCCAGCCCTGGCACAAGGAAACCTGCGCCAACGTGCGAAGTTACGACGTCCTGGGACGTGCCATCGCCTTCCAGGCATGACTCTTTGGACAAAGAAACAGGGGTCCTGGGGACCCCTGTTCGAACGGCATTTCTATCAGGAATCTCCGATTCAGCGAACGGCTCCCGGCGCGCCCGGAATCTGAATCTCGGTGATCAATTCGTCCTCGCTGACACCGGGCAAGGGTGCAACCAGGTAAATCTCACGGATCGGTCCATTCTCCACCCAATTCATGGTCTGTAGGAATTGGTAGATTCGCGGATAGGCCCTGGGTACTCCGGGGTACGCACCGGCCACATAAGCGTAGGCCACCGTGGTCGAGGGCAGAACCTCATAGGCCAACGGGGAGGAAGGCGATCGAACCCCCTGGATCGGAACACAGGCGCGGCTCCGCAATTGATGGGTCGCCACCTTGGCCGGGTCGTCGTAGTAAAGCCCAAATGGAGCCCCGTCGGGAACAAGGCCCTGGGCCACGAGCTCCCGATGGACCACCGGGATCAGCGCACCGGTTTCGGTATAACTGCCCACATGCTCGATGTACACATAGGGCTGATCCAGCCGCTGCTTCCAGCTGGCTTCCACATTGCCGTACGGCGGAAGGCCAACCGGCAAGTCTGGCATGTAGACCGGGCCGGCCTGATTTTCCGCGGCCACAGTGGGCGAAAGCGCGCCCTGGGAACCCGAGTCAAGCAGGGTGCAAGAGACCACTCCGAAGAGCAGCAGAAGGGAGAAAAAGAATGGGGTGCAGGAGGGTCGCATGGTGCTTTCTGATAAGGGCGCCTTGGTACCACGCCAAGGGGCGAGGCGAGCCAGCGGCTCCAGGGGGAACCGAAGCTAGGGTGATCCAAACAATCCATCGGCTGGCAGCTTGTTTGCCCGCCGGTCGATGCGCGGAAATATCGCTACGGTCCCGCAGTCTTAGCGAGGCAGATTCTGAACGGAATGTGGCCACCGCGCAGGAGGGGTCGCGTGGAGGAGTTCCTGTCCAGACGGACGCGAGAGCAGGGGCCCAGCCTCCATCACCCGCTATGTCGGATAATGTACGTTATGTACCGCACGGACAGCCCCTGGGGCCCTAGGGGGCCGGAAACAGCCCATGGAGCTCCCCCTTGGCACCCGGCGATCCGCGGTCTGCCCAGGAAATTTCGATACGGCCCGCGGTCGGAATATCGATTCTCCCGACCTGCTCCGCCGGCAACCCGACGGTCAATGCCAATGCGGCCCGCAGGACCCACAGGTGAGCCACGATCACAACGTCCCCGTCGACCTTCGAATCCAAGCAACTGTGCAGACCGGATTCCACCCGCTCCAAAACCTGCTCGACCGATTCACCCGCAGGCGGATCAAACATGCCGCGACTCGAGGCCCACAGCTCCGAGGCGCCGGGCTGACGCCGGTCGATTTCGGCCGGGGACATTCCAGCCCAGTCACCACGGCTGCGCTCCATAAACCGGGGATCGTCCAAGCGCCGCATTCCCGGCCGGTCGCTACGCAACAGCTGGGCCGTAAATTCGGCCCGCTCCAGGCCCGATGAAACCACCTGGGCGAATTCCCGGCCCCTGAGCTCCAGCGCCACGGCCCGGGCCTGGCCCATGCCGACCTCGGACAAGGGCACATCCATGGCTCCGTACAATCGGCCACGCCAATCTGCGTGAACTTCGCCATGGCGAATAAGAACAATTCGTGTCATTGGAAATCACCGTCCCGCTCGGCGAACGGGCCTTTACTTGTCGCAACAACCAATCAGGGAGATACGTTGAGTGCGACCTGGATCCGAGTTGGTTCGATCCAGCCAACCTATCGACTCCGCCGGACTTTCCCGGCAATCCAATCCCGGAAAGCTCCAAGCGATTCCCACCGGACCGGAAACGCTCCCGTCTCAACCCCGAACGATTCGACCAGAAACCCGCGGCAACGCATTGAAGGCAGCCTCACACCCAAGTTAAACTGCAGGCGGAAATGCGAAGTGACCTATTAACTAGGTCCTTCCATGGCCCGATCGACCCCCAGTCCATCCCAAACTACCCCACCGGGCTCCCCGCCCGACTCC